>NZ_SFBY01000367.1:0-16758 GCF_007095505.1 Microcystis sp. M_QC_C_20170808_M3Col | reverse complement strand
CCCCTAAGCCGAGTTTTCAAGGTGCTGTCCGCCCACTTGGTTTTCGAGACGGTCTTTTTAATTCTAACGTAAAGCCAACCTAGAACGGCGGGGTTTCCCACCCAAAATTTTCGATGATGTCCGAGAAATTAGTTCCATAAACTCCGGGCATAAATTTAATACTCCTCAACAATTAGATAATTTACACCTTGTGCAACTGTATTTTTAGTCTTGATTGCCAAGGCTTTCAGAAATCGGCAGAGATAAAGTATCCTCTGGAACCCTGATTCCGTCGTTTTTAGTTGCACATCGCATAATTGTTGCTACTCTACAGCA
This sequence comes from Microcystis sp. M_QC_C_20170808_M3Col, assembly GCF_007095505.1. Classification (NCBI taxonomy): domain Bacteria; kingdom Bacillati; phylum Cyanobacteriota; class Cyanophyceae; order Chroococcales; family Microcystaceae; genus Microcystis; species Microcystis sp. M_QC_C_20170808_M3Col. Next base: position 16,443 of record NZ_SFBY01000367.1, on the reverse strand, counting down.
AAACGTCTAGAATGGTCAATAATTTTTGTGCATGGTCGGGTCTTCTAACCGAAGGCATTGACGAAAAACACATTGTATCTGTCCTAGAGGCACTATGAAAAAGCTTAAGCAATACTGGACTGCTGAAGCACTGGAAAAAGACTTAGGCGATCCTCTCAATCCTGATAACCCTCTATCCTACAAGCGGGTGATCGAGATTGACGAGAGCGAAGAATTTCCCCACGAGGAAATTCGCTGGTTATACGACTGGAAACTCCAACACTACTACATTCCCACGGATTGCGGCGGTGAATTCACCTCTTTTGAGGAATTTGTCGCTTTTGTGCGGGTACTTTCCCGACGGGATCAAACTATCGGTATCGCTTTTACTACCCTATTCTGGTCGTTTTTAAACTGGATGGCGGGAACCCCAGAACAGAAACAGAAGCTCGCCCGTTTTATCATGGATGACTATGGGGCGATGTGTCTGGGTTACTCGGAAAAGGAACACGGTAGCGATCTGATCAATGGTGATCTGACCGCGACAAAGGTGGAAGGAGGTTATATTCTCAATGGGGAGAAATGGCCGATTAACCGGGCGACTATCTCTGGAGTTTCCTTTATTTTGGCGAAAACCGATGCTAACGGCGGACCAAAGTGTTTAACCCTATTTATGGTCGATAAACGGCAATTAGATCCCGAAAAATACTATAATTTGCCGAAAATATACACCCATGGCGTGCGCGCCTCGGATATGAGTGGGATTGGTTTTAAGGATTGTTTCGTCCCCGATTCCATGCGTTTACGGGAGGAGGGAGACGGTTTAGAATTAGCCCTGAAAGGTTTCCAGATTACCCGAATGTTGTGCGCTGCTTTTTCCCACGGGGCAGCCGATACCGCTTTAAGAACTACCCTCAGTTTTGCCGTTAATCGGGTAATTTATCACAAAACTGTGATGGATTTGCCCCAACCCCGGCGCACTCTCGTCGATGCTTTCCTTGACATCCTTATTTGTGATTGCGAGACGATTCCGGCCGCAAGAGGTTTTCATATTATCCCCGAACAGTTTAGCGTCTGGGCTTCGGTGGTAAAATATTTTGTTACTGTCCGTCTGGAGGAGATGGTTAATAGTGTTTATGTGGTGTTGGGATCGCGTTTTTATATGCGAGAAGAACACGAATTCGGCATCTTCCAGAAGCTACTGCGGGATAATTCGATTATCAGTATGTTTGACGGCAGTTCGATCGTCAATCTTCATGCTTTAATCCTACAATTGCGTCCTTTAACTAAATATCGGGCTAAACGCAACTCGCGCACTATGTCGGCGTTAAAAACCCGTTTAGAGGCGATTTTTAGCCTAGAAAAGTCAGTTCCTCCCTTTGAACCCAATAATTTAGAATTATTTGGCCGGGGAATGGATGATTCCCTGCAAGGTTTAGAGATTGCCCTTGATATGCTCGAGGGATTGAAAAATTCTGACGAAGTGGACGCAGAGATATTAGAAAATCTGTTGATGTTGGGTAATTTAGTTTTAGAGGAACTAAATGCTCACGATGAACAGATTAGTCAATCGAAATTCGAGTATGGTCACGACCAATCACCCGAATTGTTCGAGATTGCCAAGAAATACTGTACTTTACACGCTGCTTCCGCTTGTTTACACACTTGGCTTTATAATCGTTCCATCTTGGGTGAATTTTTTGCCCAGGGGGAATGGTTGGTGTTGAGTTTACACCGATTACTGCGAACTCTGCGGCCGCTGCCTTACACTCTATCTGAGGTGTATATAGAAAATGTTGCCCAAGAATTGCTGAAATTATATCGGGAAAATCAACATTTTTCGATCGTGCCTTTTCAATTAGCCCATTCACAAACTACCGAGGAAAAAACCCATGAACTCCAACTCCAATCTTAATAATCTCGTACAAAATTGGTTAGTTAAACAGTTAGCCGATCAGTTATCTTTGGATGCAAAAACGATTAATGTGACTGAACCTTTAACTCGTTATGGTTTAGATTCGATCGATGCGGTAACGATGGTGGGTGATCTAGAAGATTGGGTTGGTCAAGAGTTACCTTCTACCCTTTTCTGGGATCATTCTACTATTGAAAAAGCGTCTCTTTTCCTAGTAGAAAACTACGATCTTTCTAATCTTTCTGGTGAGGAAACCCCCGCAGAAGTTGCTCCCGTCGTTGAAAAAGCTGAACCGGCCGTTAGTGGTGGCAAAGGTTGGAGTTTATTCGGTCGTCGTTAATTATCAGTGATCAGTTATCAGTGATCAGTTATCAGTTACTCGGTTATCAGTTAAAGCTTTTCTCATAAAAATGAAGTATAACCTATCAGATAACTTCTGTAAATTGAAATATATAAAAAAGGGCGATCAATTGGTCGCCCTTTTCTCTGAATAAATAACAAAAATTAGCTCAAGATATACACCAGTAAAAACAGGATAATCCAGACCACATCGACGAAATGCCAGTATAATTCTGCCGCTTCCACACCAAAATGAGATTGACTAGAATAGTGGTCTTTTTGACGAGAACGCCAGAGGACAGATAGAATTAGCACTAAACCAAAAGTAACGTGGAGACCATGGAATCCGGTTAAGGCATAAAAAGCGCTGGTAAAAACATTAGTTTTGAGACCAAATTCAGCGTGACTATATTCGTATCCTTGACCACAAAGGAAGATAATTCCCATCAGGGCAGTAATACCGAACCAAAATTGTAAACCGGCGTTATTGTTTTGTTTAATGGCTTTTTGTCCCATGTGCATAACAAAACTACTAGACACCAGAATAATCGTGTTAATTGTCGGTAGGGTTAATTCTAATTCTGGTGTGCCGGCGGGAGGCCAAACGGGTAACATGGTACGGTAGAACAAGAAAGCGGCAAATAAGCCCAAAAAGATGGAACTTTCCGCCACTAGAAACAAAACCAAACCGAATAGGCGATGATCTGGGTGGCCATGATGTCCGTGTTCCACCGTTTCTTGATGATAATTGACAGAGAGTTGAGAATCTTTGATCGCTGAACCTTGCATGATTGAATGTCCTTAGTTTACACGGGAGACGGGGAGTGAGGAGATGGGGGGATAGGGATTTAGGGGGATAGGGTGATAGGGAAATTTCAGCTAAATTCCTCACTACCCCACTACCCCAACACCTAACCCCAGGGCTAATCCTCCCTAATTATTGGGATTCTGCGCCCACTTCGGCGAGGATATCTTGTACTGATTCCGCTGCTTCTGATTCCTCCATATCAATACCGTAATCGTAGGGGCCGGACCAAAGAATCGGCATTTCCTCGAAATTCTCGATAATTGGGGGAGAGGAGGTTTGCCATTCTAGGGTTAAAGCGCGCCAAGGATTACGACCAGCGGGTTGACCTTTAAAGGCACTCCAGACCATATTAATAGCGAAGGGAACGCTCGATATACCGAGAATATAAGCCCCTGCGGTACTAAGAACATTTAAATCCTGAAATTGCACATCATACAGGGCAATACGACGGTTCATACCCAATAATCCCAATTCGTGCATCGGCATGAAAGTTAAATTCAAACCGATAAAAGTGAGAACAAAGTGGATACGACCGAGAGTCTCGTTATACATCCGTCCGGTCATTTTCGGGAACCAATGGTAAACGGCAGAAAACAGGGCCATTGCCGTACCACCAAATAGTACATAATGGAAGTGACCAACGACAAAATAGGTATCGTGGACGTGGATATCGAAGGGAACGGAAGCCAACATAATCCCGGTCAAACCACCGATGAGGAAGGAAGACAGGAAACCGACCCCAAATAACAAAGACGTATTGAGACTAAGTTTACCCCCCCAAAGAGTGGCACACCAACTAAAGATTTTAATGCCAGTGGGAACGGCGATTAACATAGTTGCCGCCATGAAAAACATCCGTAACCAGCCGGGGGTGCCGCTGGTGAACATATGGTGGGCCCAAACGATTAAACCCAAGAAACAGATGGTGAGACTGGAATAGGCGATCGCTCGATAACCAAAAATCGGTTTGCGGGCGTGAACCGGTAATATCTCCGATATCGTGCCGAAAAATGGCAAAATCATGATATAAACGGCAGGATGGGAGTAAAACCAGAACATATGCTGATAAACCACCGGATCGCCGCCGCCGGCGGGGTTAAAAAAGCTCGTGCCGGCGATTAAATCAAAGGACAAGAGAACGAGAGCAGAAGCGAGAACGGGGGTGGAAAGCAGTACCAGAGTCGAGGTAGCCAGCATTGCCCAACAAAATAGCGGCATACTGTACAAATCCATCTCAGGAATCCGCATTTTCAGGATCGTGGTGATAAAATTAATCGAGCCTAAAATCGAAGAAGTCCCGATCAATAAAAGGCTCAAAATCCACAATTCTTCCCCCCATTTGCCGCTAATTAAGCTTAAAGGTGGGTAGGAAGTCCAACCGGACTGGGGAGCGCCGACAAAGAAACTGGATAATAATAGCAGCCCGCCGGGGGGATTAAGCCAGAAAGCCACAGCGTTAAGACGAGGAAAAGCCATATCTTCGGCCCCAATCATCAGGGGAATGAGATAATTGGCAAAACCTGCCCCAACCGGAACGATCCAAAGAAAGATCATGATCGTTCCGTGCATGGTCATAAATTGGTTATATAGTTCTGGGGAGACGAAATCGGGGTCGGGAGTGGCTAATTCTGTCCGCAGCACTTCCGCGAAAGCACCGCCAATAAAGAAGAAAAGAAAGGCAGTCACCAGATATTGAATGCCGATGACTTTATGATCGGTGCAGAAAGTAAAGTAATCTGTCCACTTGCGGTGATGGATCACCTCGGGAACGGTTGCTGGGGTGGTTATTTCCGTTGATGCTGTCATAATGCCAAGATTTTAGATGACAAGAAAAATTACATTTGGTGCTGATGGGAAACTTGGGCGAGGATTTCAGCGTCGATGCCCATTTCTTCGGTGTAGGGGGTCAAATATTGACTATCAGAGCGATCTTTAGCGGTCATGGCTACGGTTTGATCGCTGTCAACTTCAGCGATTGTGTTATCCTGCACCCATTGGTCGTAATCTGCTTGGGAGTGAACCACAAAGCTAGATTTCATGCCACCGTGATAGGCCCCGCAAAGTTCCGCACAAATGATCGGATATTGACCAATTTGATTGGATGTGAACGATAACACCGTTTCTTGTCCGGGGATAACGTCCTGTTTTAGACGCAATTGGGGAACCCAGAAAGCATGGATCACATCCCCTGCTTCCATATTCAGTTGCACGGGGCGATTGACGGGAGCGTGCAGTTCCCCGGAAACAATGCCAGTTTCGGGATAGGTGAAGATCCAAGCGTATTGAATACCTTTAACATTGACCACTAGGGGGGGAACTCCTTCACCATCGTAGGAATTGCCGATACCTAGGGCTACTCTGCGATCGCCGCTCAGGGCTATCATCGTGCCGTGGTGATGACCGTGGTGGGCGATTTCTCCTTTGTCACCCTTGGAAATCAAGGGATCGAGACCGCCGATATTGTTATAAATCTCGAAGCTATAGACGGCAAGGATAAAGACGATTACCGTCGGGATGGCTGTCCAGAAGATTTCTAGGGGGACATTGCCCTCCACTGCCGGCCCGTCGGTTTGATCCCCCGGTTGGCGACGAAAGCGAATCACTATATAAACGATCACGCCTTCAACTATTAAAAATAGTCCCGTGGCGATGGTCATCATCAGATTAAAGATACTATCTATTTCCTTGGCATCTTCGGAAGCGGCCACGGGCATTAAGCCATGATTTTGGCCATACCAGAGACTAATTAAGGTCAAGGCGATCCCGAGTACAAGGGTCAGGATACTGCTGGGAATTTTCACGGTCTTTTCAATATTTTCAATAGTGCCTACTTATTCAAGGCTAAAACATGATTCCCCTATAGATGGGAAATTTAACCAGCATCTTCTGAGAATTTTATCTTTTCTTTGGGATCGTTTTCAGGGAAAGTATTTAAAATCACTAATTTTTATATTTTATTCTGAGTTTATGTAAACAAATGTAACGGAAATGGCCAGAAATCTAAAGAATATCTAAAAGGTTTTACCGGTCGTAAAAAAACTCATTCACAGTGATAACTAACTGGCAAACAAAGCCATGATCTTTGATGACAGACTCCTTGAGAACAGGCAAACCGATGACCGAATCTGTTTTTAACCCGACACCCCTAAGAGAAACCGGCAATATTCAGGTGTGGATGCGCCGCTTAGTCTGGAAAATTGCGATCGCTACTTTCGCCCTGATGGTGGTGGGTGCTGCCACCAGAGTTATGAACGCCGGTTTAGCTTGTCCCGATTGGCCGCTGTGTTACGGTCAATGGATTCCCAGTCAGCAGATGAATCTACAGGTATTTCTGGAGTGGTTTCATCGTCTCGATGCCTCTTTGATCGGGTTTAGTACGCTCGCTCTCGTCGGTCTGTCTTGGTGGTATCGTCGCCATCTTCCCCCTTGGCTGTTTCCCTCTGCGATCGCTGCTTTGGCTTTAATTCTCCTGCAAGGAGTCCTGGGAGGATTAACCGTGACCCAATTACTGCGATTTGACATCGTAACCGCCCATTTAGGCACAGCTTTGCTCTTTTTTGCTACCCTAATCGTCATTGCTATCTGTCTGACTCCCTACCGTCCCACAGGTACAGTCGGGAAACTAACTTGGCTCGGAATGGTCGCCACCGGTCTAGTTTATCTGCAATGTCTCCTCGGCGGTCTCGTCGGTTCCCGTTGGGCTGCCCATCAGTGTTTAACGGTTTCCCAACTCTGCACCGTGATGAATAGCCACATTATCGGGGTTTTTCCCGCCACTATCTCGGTGTTAACCCTAGTTTTCTTCGCTTGGCGAATTGCCGCTATCCATCCTCTCCTCAAAAAACTAGCTTTTAGCGCCGGGGGATTAGTCGCCCTACAGGTGTTTTTAGGCGTTGCCACCCTGAAACTGCATCTACAGGTGGAACCCTTAACCATTACCCACCACAGCATCGGTGCGCTATTGGTGGGAACCCTCGTTGCTTTTACCACTTTTGCCCTTCGCGATCGTTATTTCGCACCTATAAGCCATCTCTAAGGATTTAATCACGATGACTGGAACTCAAGCCCTTCGCCACCACGATAATTTTTTACAAGTCGCTAAAAGTTATTATCAACTCACTAAACCGCGAATTATTCCTCTACTGCTGATTACCACGGCCGCTTCTATGGAAATCGCCTCTAAAGGTCAGGTTTCCCCTCTCTTACTCTTTCTTACCCTCCTCGGTGGCACTCTCGCCGCCGCCGCCGCTCAAACCTTAAACTGTATCTATGATCGCGACATCGATCACACCATGCTTCGCACCCGCGCCCGTCCCATTCCCTCCGGCCGCGTGCAACCCCTCCACGCCCTCATTTTTGCCTTCGTTTTAGCCTCCCTTTCCCTAGCACTTTTTGTCTTTTTTGTCAATACTTTGAGCGGATTTTTAGCAATGACCGGTATCGCATTTTATATGCTGATTTATACCCATCTGCTCAAGCGTCATAGTATCCAAAATATTGTTATCGGTGGCGCGGCTGGCTCGATTCCTCCCCTAGTGGGTTGGGCGGCAGTAACGGGCGATCTCGGTTGGATTCCTTGGATTTTATTCGCAATTATTTTCCTTTGGACTCCTCCCCATTTTTGGGCTTTGGCTTTAATGATCAAGGATGATTATGCAGAAGTGGATATCCCGATGATGCCCGTAGTTAAAGGAGAACAAGCCACTAGCGAGCAGATTTGGCTCTATACTTTAATCGTCGTTCCTTTCACTTTCCTCCTGATTTATCCCTTGGCTGCCTGTGGTGTGGTCTATGGTGTAGTGGCTTTAATTTTAGGGTTTGTTTTCCTGAAAAAAGCTTGGCGATTAAAACAGAATCCTTTTGATCGGGACATCGCTCGATCGCTGTTTAAATATTCCATTCTTTACATGATGTTATTATGTACAGCTATGGTGATCGATAGTTTACCCATGACCTCTCGTCTCCTCGCTACAATTGCCAGTTTATTCTCCTGTAGTTAATCTCAGTTATCAGTTATCAGTTATCAGTTATCAGATGTGACTTTTAGGTGAGCAGTATTAAATAGCAGTTTCCTAGTGTCTTTTCAATGTTTACTGATCACTGATCACTGAAAAACCCCACTTCCCGACTACTGATTGCGACTAAGGGAGTTAATTCGCTCGATTAGTTGGGCTAAGATTTCTTGTAATTGTCGATCTTGATGTTGGGAAAGGTTGATTTTATCACAGCTATAAATAACAGTGGTGTGATCTTTACCGCCAAATTCTTCGCCAATGCGCGGTAAGCTTAAATCCGTGTGTTGACGCATCAAATACATCCCAATCTGTCGGGCAAAACTAATTTCTCGTCGGCGGGAATTTCCTTTTAGATCGGCGATCGAGAGTTGAAATTTTTCTGCTACTACCGCCATAATAATCTCAGGAGAAGTGGCAATTTTGGCCATTGGTGGATTTAAAACCGGCGCGATATTTTCTACCGTCATCGGCAATCCAGAGATAGAAATATAAGTAGTAGCCCGGATTAATGCCCCCTCTAATTCGCGAATATTAGAAGTATAATTAACGGCAATATATTCGATAACTTCTCTTGGGAGACGCAGATTTTCGTACTCGGCCTTTTTTTGTAAAATTGCCATGCGAGTTTCGATATCCGGTGCTTGGATATCGGCGACTAATCCCATAGAAAAGCGAGAAATTAAACGATCCTGTAAACTGGGAATCTGTTTGGGGAGGCGATCGGAGGCTAAAACCACCTGTTTTCCCGCTTCGTGCAGGGTATTAAAGGTATGAAAAAATTCTTCTTGAGTGTATTCTTTTCCTTCAATAAATTGCAGATCATCCACTAATAATATATCCGCATGGCGATAATGATTACGAAAACTTTCCATACTATCTTGACGGATAGCAGTGATTAAATCATTAGTAAATTGTTCCGTCGATACATAAGAAACCCTGGATTGGGGATATAATTCCAGACGATAATGACCGATCGCTTGCATTAAATGGGTTTTCCCTAATCCCACTCCACCACAAAGAAAAAGCGGGTTAAATTCGCGTCCGGGTAATTCCGCTACCGCTAAAGCAGCCGCGTGGGCCATGCGATTAGTTGGACCGACAACAAAACGGGAAAAATTATATTTAGGGTTAAGTTGATTACCGGGGGATAATTCTGATTCTAAGCTAGTGTCAGGCTGGAAAATAGCGATCGAATCGCCCTGTTGTGCCGTTAGTTGAATCTCGACGGGATAACCGACGATATCCTGTACTACTTCGGCAATTGTTGACAGATAATTTTTCTGAAGATGGTTAAGAATAAAGGGATTGGCAGCCTGAATTACTAAGCGATTGTTTTGCCATTCTTTAACCGTCGCTGTTTGAAACCAAGTCTCGAAAGCGGGACGGGTTAATAGTAATTTTAGACGCTCTAGGAGATTATGCCAAAGTTGTTGGGCGCTGCTATCCACGGTTAATTTTGATTAACAAAGTTGATCTAGTGCTGCTGCAGGGAAGCCTTATCAGTTTAGCGAGATTTTTCCGCTGACGATAAAATGATTTTCAGAGCTAAACAATTAATCTTTAGACAGATGACGCAAGTTTTAACAATCACCCAATTAGGAAATCCAATTCTACAGCAAAAAGCACCAGCGATCGATAATCTTCTCGATTCTGACTGTCAAAATTTGATCGATTCCCTGATTACCACCGTGCAAGCTGCCCACGGGGTGGGAATCGCCGCGCCCCAAGTTGCTCGGTCTCTGCGTCTGTTTATCGTTGCTTCTCACCCCAATCCTCGTTATCCGGACGCTCCGATGATGCCACCCACTGCCGTGATTAATCCGCGCATTTTGCAGGTCAGCGAGGAAATGGTCAAGGGTTGGGAAGGTTGTCTCAGTGTCCCCAATTTACGCGGTTTTGTCCCCCGTCATCAGTGGATCGAGGTGGCATATTGCGATCGCAAGGGTCGCGAAATCCGTCAAGTTTTCAGGGATTTTGTCGCGCGCATCTTTCAACACGAATACGATCATCTCGAAGGAATCCTCTTTCTCGATCGCCTTGCTTCTCCGGCGGATTTATACTCGGAGGAAGAATACCAAAAAATCAGTAATATTGCTGAATATAAGCGATAAAATCGCAAAATCTCTGTATGTCTTCAAAATAAGTTAAATAACTTAACGGGACTATTTTATCTGGCGACAAAATTTTTGTTGGTAAATCTAAATTTTTTGTTAAAATGATAACGATTATCATTCTAGGAAAACACACTAACAAACAAATGAACTACTTGACAAAATAAATTAATTATGCAGTAGAACTCTGTCCTCAATTAACTAGGGAGATACTCAAGACTTTTTCGGTGACTAGGAAAATCAATTTTTCCAGATTTCCGCACCGGAGATAAACCCAGAGACGAGGAAATAAACCGATAGCTTTCATTAGTTATCGTCTAGATGCCCAGAAAAATAAATACTCTAGCAAAGGGTATTTATTGACAATTGGTAAAATCAGAAAACTTTGCCGATTAATTAACTATTGGAGTCTGTAAAAATATCTATGACCTTAGCTAAGTCCAAAGCAATTTTCCACAATGATGACTACAATCACTTTCCCGAAGTGATTACCGAACCTAAATCGCCGGTATCGGAAGCCGAGATGATGCAAGCGGTACGAACACTGCTGTTAGGATTAGGAGAAGACCCCGATCGCGAAGGTTTACGAGACACTCCTAAACGAGTAGTAAAAGCCCTAAAATTTCTCACTTCTGGTTATCAGCAATCCCTCGATGAATTGCTGAATGGGGCAGTTTTTCACGAGGAGGCTAACGAGATGGTTTTAATCCGAGATATCGATATTTTTAGCTCCTGTGAACACCATATTTTACCGATAATCGGCCGCGCTCATGTTGCCTATATTCCTAACGGGAAAGTGATCGGTTTATCGAAAATTGCCCGCATCTGTGAAATGTACGCCAGACGACTGCAAGTACAGGAACGTTTAACCGCACAAATTGCCGATGCTTTACAAGGATTACTGCAACCTCAAGGGGTGGCTGTGGTGATTGAAGCGACTCATATGTGCATGGTAATGCGCGGGGTTCAAAAACCCGGTTCTTGGACTTCTACGAGTGCCGTGCGCGGTATTTTTGCCGATTCTGCTAAGACTCGTCAAGAGTTTATGAGTTTGATTCGTCATAGTCCCGATTTTCACTAATTAGTCAGGGGGATCAGGATTATTTGATTGTCCTATCCCCGGTTTTTTCCTAAGCAAAAAACTAGAGCAAACCTAGCTATTTACTGTTTACTTTTTATTTTTGACTCGCCGTTATCATGCTGATTCGTCCCCGTCGTCTTCGTTATACTCCAGCGATTCGCCGTCTTGTTCGTGAAACCGAATTAACCGTTAATGACTTGATTTATCCTGTTTTTATCATGGAGGGAGAAAATCAAAAGGTGGCTATTCCTTCTATGCCCGATTGTTATCGTTATTCCCTCGATTTATTGCTAAAAGAAGTGGTTAATGCTTATAATTTAGGCATTAATGCCATCGCTCTTTTCCCTCTGATTGCCGAAGATAAAAAAGATAATTTCGGTACAGAAAGTTATAATCCCGATGGTTTAGTACAAAGGACAGTGAAAGCGATTAAAAAAGAAGTCCCTGAAATAATTATTATTACCGATGTTGCCCTTGATCCTTTTTCAATTTATGGTCATGATGGTATCGTCCAAGACGGTAAAATTCTTAACGATGAAACCGTGCAAGTTTTAGTGAAAATGTCGCTCTCGCAAGCGGCAGCCGGGGCTAATTTCGTCGCCCCTTCCGATATGATGGATGGTAGGGTTGGGGCGATCCGTCGAGCTTTAGACGAAGCGGGTTATCTAGATGTGGGAATTATCGCTTATACGGCTAAATATGCCTCTGCTTATTATGGTCCCTTCCGAGATGCCTTAGAATCAGCCCCGAAATTTGGTGATAAGAAAACCTATCAAATGGATGGGGCTAATAGTCGGGAAGCGTTACGGGAAGCCAGTTTAGACATAACAGAAGGGGCAGATATTATCATGGTTAAGCCCGCTCTCGCCTACCTCGATATTATCCGTCGTCTGCGAGATAGTAGCCATCTGCCCATTGCTGCCTACAATGTTAGTGGTGAATATGCAATGATTAAAGCGGCGGCAAAACAGGGCTGGATTGACGAAAAAAGCCTGATTTTGGAAACTTTAACCAGTATGAAACGAGCGGGGGCCGATTTGATTTTGACCTATTTTGCTCTTGATGTGGCATTAATGAAACAGGAAAGCCGATTTTAGGGTTTTTGCCAGCGAAATTGATAGAAATTATCCCGCGCACCCCACAGCTGCCGCCCAAGGCTATCATAACCTCGATCGCTGGTATCCATGCCCTGGGAATGTAGAATAATTGTATTAGTTATTTTTACCGCACCTCTGGCATTAGTGGGACAACCCTGGGGGGGAGTTTCTCCCCGATAACCCCCCGCTATCGGTTTTAAAAACACAGTACACACCGACTCAGCCAAATCTGATACATTTAAATTTCTTTCTGTCAAGTCTTTGTTACAAAAATTAATAAAGTTAGCGGCATTATTTAACTTATAAGCTTTTGATTCCACAGTGGAATTATCGGAGCTAGGTTGAATGACTAAAATTCTTTGACGATAGGGTTGATTTAACTGATCGATAATCGCCTGTTCTTGATAGAGATAAATATTATCCTGTTTGGGGGAAAAATTCACCGCACAGGTAGTCATCTGCACCTTAGCAATGCGGGGGTTAGTCTGCGCTTGTTCCCTGGTATCCATCACCCCAATTAAATGATTAGCCACCCCTTGCACTTGCGGGTTAAGGGGCCAAGATTGAGTGAGAAAAAATCCTAGGGCGATCGAAGTTTTCAGCATGAGCAGCGGCTTAATTCCGGTTAGTCTCTAATTAGCTTAAACTAATAAGCAGCAAGAGCAAAAAATCCCCTTTTCCCATGGCTAATCATCTGGCTGAATCTGAAAGTCTTTACCTACGAAAACACGCCGAAAACCCGATCGATTGGTGGTATTGGTGTGACAGCGCCCTAGAAATTGCCAGGAGAGAAGATAAACCGATATTTCTCTCGATCGGTTATTCTAGCTGTCATTGGTGTACGGTTATGGAAGGAGAAGCTTTTTCCGATCAGGCCATTGCCGATTATCTCAATCAGTATTTTTTGCCGATCAAAGTTGATCGCGAGGAAAGACCGGACATCGATAGTATCTATATGCAAGCATTGCAGATGATGGTCGGTCAAGGGGGTTGGCCTCTGAATGTCTTCCTAACACCCGATAGTTTAATTCCCTTCTATGGTGGCACTTATTTTCCCGTGCAACCGCGCTTTAACCGGCCCGGTTTTCTGCAAGTGCTGCAATCGATACGTCGTTATTACGACGAGGAAAAAGACAAATTAAGCAAATTTACGGCCGAAATGCTGGGCGCACTGCGTCAATCGGCTATTTTACCCCGAGCAGAGACCAATTTAGCCGCTCCTTCCCTTTTAGCCACAGGAATCGAGAGAAATACGGCAGTGATTCAGGTTAATCCCAATAACTACGGTCGGCCCAGTTTTCCGATGATTCCCTATTCTAATCTGGCTTTGCAGGGCAGTCGCTTTGGTGACGATTTTGAGGATTCCCTCCGGCAAGCGGCCTATCAACGGGGGGAAGATCTGGCCTTGGGGGGAATCTATGACCATGTAGGGGGAGGATTCCATCGTTATACGGTGGATTCGACGTGGACAGTTCCCCATTTTGAAAAAATGCTCTACGATAACGGGCAAATTGTCGAATATTTAGCCAATTTGTGGAGTGCGGGTTATCGAGAAGCGGCCTTTGAGAGAGGGATTAAAGGCACGGTTAACTGGCTAAAACGGGAAATGACCGCCCCAGAAGGCTATTTTTATGCGGCCCAGGATGCCGATAGTTTTCAGAATGCCACGGATAGAGAACCGGAGGAAGGAGCCTTTTATGTCTGGTCGGATTTAGAGTTAAGGGATTATCTCTCGATCGAGGAATTAGGACTGCTGCAAGCTAATTTTACCGTTACTGCCGAGGGGAATTTTGAGGGTCGTAATGTCCTGCAACGTCGGCAAGGGGGAGAATTATGGTCGGAGATAGAAAATATGCTCGATAAGTTATTTATTCGGCGTTATGGCAGTTCTCAGTCCCAATTAGCTCTTTTTCCCCCGGCCAGAGACAATCAAGAGGCGAAAACCGTTTCTTGGCCGGGACGGATTCCGGCGGTAACGGATACGAAAATGATCGTCGCTTGGAATAGTTTGATGATTTCCGGTTTGGCCCGGGCCTTTGCCGTCTTTGGGGAACCTTTGTACTGGCAAATGGCTAGTCAAGCGGCCGAGTTTATTCTCAAGCATCAGTGGTTAGATGGACGTTTTCAGCGCTTGAATTATCAGGGTCAGGCCTCGGTTTTAGCCCAATCGGAGGATTTTGCCTATTTTATTAAGGCTTTACTGGACTTGCAAACGGCTAATCCCCAAGAAACTCGCTGGTTAGAGGCTGCTATCGATCTACAAGGGGAATTCGAGCGCTGGTTTTGGTCCAAGGATGAGGGAGGATATTTTAATACCGCTTCTGATCATAGTCTCGATTTGATCGTGCGGGAACGGGGCTATACGGATAATGCCACCCCTTCGGCCAACGGAATTGCGATCGCTAATTTAGTGCGTCTGTCGCGATTGACGGAAAATCTAGAATATCTCGATCGGGCCGAAAAGGCCTTGCAATCTTTTAGTACCATCCTAGAAGAGTCCCCCACCGCTTGCCCCAGTTTATTTGTCGCTCTCGATCACTATCGTCACGGTTTCTGTCTGCGCGCCCCGGAAAGCTCGATCGAGCCGCTGTTAAGTCGCTATTTGCCCACTGCGGTGTATCGAGTCGATGCCAGTTTGCCCCTTAGCACATTTGGGTTAATTTGTCAAGGGTTATGCTGCCTTGAACCGGCAGAAAATTTAGAACAGTTGCACCGACAAATTGCCGGAGTGATGGCAGGGGAGTCAATACGGCTCGGTTAACTTAAAGATGGTGTGTTCCCCTTGATCAAACGATGGAGTAACAAGGATTGCATCAGGGAACGCACCCTACTCGTGACAGAGCGATCGCACTCTCCCTAACGAGCGATTCACGCAGTTGGCGAATCTCCATTCCTACAAATTACAATTGAGTTAAGATATTTATTTAATTTAAACAGGTGAGCGATGAAATCAAAAGTCAGTATTGAAATAGAAAAGAGAGAAGGAAAATATTCTGCTTACAGTCCTGAAATTGAAGGATATATAGCAGAAGGAAATTCTTTAGATTCAGTCATTGATGCTATAAAACAAGCCATCCAATCCCATTGGCATCAACAAGAAGAAGAATCCAGCAAGACAACGGCCCAATCGCTTCTCGAACTTTTTGAAAATATTACAGCCGGCATGACCGAAACAGAAATCAACAATTTGCCGAGGGACGGCGCACAAGAACATGACCACTATATCTATGGTATTCCTAAAAGCGATTCATGAGAACTATCTTTGCTGATACATTTTATTGGACAGCATCCATCAATCCTAGGGATAATTGGCACGGTCAAGTAATTGCTATTACTCGCAGATTAGAACAATTTTGTCTCGTGACAACTGAAGAAGTTTTAGCAGAAACTTTGACTTTTTTTTCAGCTTACGGGAGTCAGATTCGACAACGTGCTTGTCAACTGGTTCAAGGAATAATCAAAAATCCCAATATTCAGGTAGTCCACCAAACTCATGAATCATTTTTAGCAGGTCTAACTCTCTACCAAAATCGTCCTGACAAAGAATATGGTCTCATTGATTGTATCTCTATGCAGACGATGCGAGAACTGGAAATTATCGAGATATTGACCCATGATAAACATTTTACTCAGGAAGGTTTTGTCATTTTAATATAGTGCGATTCCTATCGATTTTTAAGGTATTTAATCAAGTCAACAAAGGGAAAAATAAACCCCCTCAACTGACTGAATGAAGGGGCGTTTATGGTATTTTTAGAAGCAATTTAGCCGACTTTTATGGCTTAAGTTTGCGCTTGAGGGTTGAAGCTGCACCTAATGCACCAAAGGAGCCAATAGCTAAAAGTCCAGCAGTTGAAGTGGGTTCAGGCACTTGTATAGCCCCTTTGCAGCTACCGGGGCAACCGCCATAGTAATGGCCTGCCGGCAGGCCAAGGGGGAAGTCGATACCAAAATCCGACCGGGTGAATACTTGATAATCTTCATTAGAACTCTTGCAAATTAATTATATGTTATAATGATGGGTTAACTAATTTTCCCCAAAAAATTAGTTAATCAGTACATTCGTCCTGAATAAAAACTTGAAGTTTAACTTTTAAC
>NZ_SFBY01000366.1:0-5689 GCF_007095505.1 Microcystis sp. M_QC_C_20170808_M3Col | reverse complement strand
GCACTTCCTCCTTGATGTTTTTTCTTAAAGTTAGGATACTTAGTACGACCAGCAAAGAAGTTAGTGAAAGCTGTTTGTAAATGTCTTAACCCTTGTTGCAAAGGTACACAGCTTACTTCGTTTAAAAAGTCTAATTCTTCTTGCTTTTTCCAATCGGTTAGCATTGAAGAAGTTTGAGCGTAGCCTACTCTTTCTTGTCTTTCATACCAAGCTTGTGTTCTGACATGGAGAGCTTTATTGTAAACTAATCTTACACAGCCCAAGGTGCGCCGCAATAGCGACTCTTGTTCTGGTGTGGGGTAAAATCGAAACCAATAGGCTTTCTCCATATCTTACATTCTAGCATATATCGTGTAAATGCGGTAATATTTAACAGTAAAGCCGTCGTAGAACGACGGGGTTTCAGACCCAAAATTTTCGATGAGATGGTTTTATTAGAAGCAGCGGTTCATTCTTCCCTACGCGCTTTTTTACGGGAACAAGGGCGCTTTTACTGGTCTCATCATCTCACTATGGGGCGACTGGTGGCCAGAGCCTTACGCCTAAAACGTTCCTCTCTCATACAAACTGGAACTACTCTCACCCGTTATTGTCTGAGTTATCTCACCCCAGCTCTTTTAGCTGATACACCTGTTCTAGTTGTTGCCCCAGAGTCAGAAGTAAACCTACTGTTAGAAGTGGAAATCCCCCATCTGCAAGCATGGTTACAAACTCAGCGAGATATCCTCAAAAGTGATCGCTTTCCCGCTAATTTTACGGGTTTACTCCTCACCACACCCCAAAAATGGTTAGAGGATAAATTGGGCAATCTCGGTCATTTTCCCCAGAATATCCCCACAATAATCGATCGAGCCGAAGATTTAGAAACTTGTCTAGTAGATTATCTCACCGTCACCATTACTCCCGAACAGTGGTTCGCTTTAGGGTCAGCATATCCCCAGCATAGAGAGTTTATAGACTTAATTAAAGCACAACTTAGCCAAAGTATTCTTGGTCATCCAATTAATCCCTATAATTGCTATCTTATTGATGCCAAAGAAAAAGAATATATAATTGCTCTCCTGCAACGCTTGGATCAAGACTTAGCCACTGATTCTGCTTGGCAACTTTTAGCGGCAAAAATTCCCGAGCATAATTATCTCCTCTGGACATCAGTAGATCGAGATCGAGAAGAATTTACCCTAAAAATCAGTCCTCTGGAAGTGGCTAGTTTTTTCAAACCAATTTGGCAGCAGCAACCCTTTGTTTTAATCGGCAGTTTTTTAGATAGCGAAAAATCCGCTAATTTATACCGTCAAAATCAGGGTATCGGAGAAATTTTAACTCTAAAGTTTGCAGCTGATCGCGAAAGTGAATATATTCATTTATATCTACCCGATCGCATCAGCGCCCCCAACACACCCGAATTTCAACCGATGTTATTAAAGCAAGTGCGAGAATTAGTTAGTGCTAATCATACCAGTGAACAACCGATCGTGATCCTGATTGAAGATGTTCCCCTCAAGGCACAAATTGCCACCCAAATCGCAGCCGATTACGGTTCGCGAGTGCAAGTGGAAAAAACTGAGATTAATAATAATACTATTCTGGTTTGTGGTTGGCAATTCTGGCAAACCCATCAAGAAAAATTTCCGACTCCCAGTTTATTAATTATCGCTACTTTACCCTTACCATCCCCCGAAAATCCTCTCGTTGCTGGCAAAATTGCTTACTACAAACGACAACATCTCGACTGGTTTCGTGCCTATCTTTTACCCACAGCAGTGAGGGAAATTCAGAAATCTGTCCAGTCTCTCCGGGAGTGTCAAGGTTGTGTGGCTGTCCTCGATAATCGTGTCAACGCCCGCAGTTATGGCCGACAAATTCTCTCCGCTTTAGAACCCTATGCTAAAGTTAATTATCTCGATCAACAATTTTTTCAAGATAAAGATTAAATCAGTTATCAGTTATCAGTTTGCTGTTCACTGATAAAATCTCCCCCAGAGCCATATTTCCAACTGTCTAAATAACGATGGTAAAGATATTTTTGCTTGTCGGGTAACTTTTCTAAAACAGGTTTTAAGGTGGCTGCCAAGGGATATAAACCACTATACAAAGCTAAATTAAAATAATGTCCCGTCCAATCGATAAAAGGACTGATACCTACTTGCGGAATCATCGGTAAAACTAATTGAGGATTAACCAAAGGCAAAGTTTTTGAGAGGGAAGAAAACTGCACCACATCCTGTAAAAACGGTTTTAATACCTCATCTCCCAACTTATCCATTACCCGAAAAACTCCACTCATTAAGTCATTAATTTGATTGGGATTAGGGTTAGCATATATCTGGACACTCATGGTTTTTTGAAATAGCCACGTTACCGATATATTAGGTTGATAGGGTTGTAAAAGGGCTAAATCTTCTCGGTTTAAAGCATCGATTTGTAAAGCTTCCTCGATGGCGAAAGTTAGCCTTTTTAAATGCCTGACCATTGCCCCAAAACCACCAAAACTTACCGGAGATTGACTACCGCTACTATCTCCCACTGCCAGAATTCTTGCCCAAGGCATTTTTAAAGGACTTTGACGATAGGCCGGGAAAAAACCCGCTAGAAAACGCTGAAATTTTATCGCTTCTAAATCCACCTTTTGATACTCCGGCAGTAATCTTAAATACTCCTCCATCAAAAATTCTAAACTAAAGCGATCGGGATGGGTATCGAGATAGGTAAATAAATAAGTTGTCCGACCATCCCTAGCGGGAAATGCTTCCCAAAAGTATTGACATTGGTGCAAGATTGGGGTAAAAGAATAAATCAAATCACCAGTTTCATTACTGGGAAAACCCTGACCGCAACTACCCACCACTAAACAAACTCCATCGGGTTTTTCTCCTTTTCTTGCCTGTTTTGCAATTGGCGAAAAATGACCCATCGCATCGATTAATAAACGGGTTTTTAAAGTTACTTCTCCCGTTTTAACCATTACTCCATCGCCATGAACAATTGCCCCGCTAAACCCCGAATTTTCTAATAACTTTCCTCCCGCTTCTAAAAACTTAGTTTTTAAGGTCTCTAGCAAATAAACCGGATCAACACCGATATTTAAAATATCTCTAACCCAAAGCTCATAACCTTGATAAAATCCCACCCTCGCAGGATTATATTCCGTCGCTATCGCTTGATTTAATTCAGCTTCTGTCAATAAATCTAACTCTAAAAAACTGCTTAATTCTAAACGTGAAATATTCCACTCCTGCTCACGACCGCGCAGAATACCTCTTTCTAATAATGCCACACGCCAGCCCCTAGTTTGCAAAGCAGCCCCGATAAAAATTCCCAAAGTTCCCCCCGCAATCACTAGATCAAAATCCGTCTCTCCTAAAAATTCTTGACTTTGATTAATTACCGTAGGAATAACTGGATTTTCTAAGCGCAAAGCTTGCCAAGCTCGATCGCTGGCTCGCAATTGTTGTAAACTCTGAGGAGATACTCGATCGAGTAAAGATGCAACTAAAGACATAATCTTATATCAGTTATCAGTTATCAGTTATCAGTTATCAGTTATCAGTTATCAGTTATCAGTTACCAGTTATCAGTTATCACCATATCCAGAGGTAAAAACTATTTAGATTGGAAAAACTTTTTCCCTGCTTCAACGAGTTTATTAATATCCTTGAGAGAAACTCCGAAAATCGCTAAAACTCCCGTAAATACTAACAAAAAACCGATAAAACTATTCCGATCATAGAGGAATAAACCCACCAAAACGATAAAATAGGGAGAGAGAATTTTACTAATATTTTCAACTACAGTAACCACCTCTGGCGGGGGAGTCTCAACAAGATTAATATCAGTTTTATCCTGATCTGGTTCGAGATTTTGCTTAATCGAAAACATCACCTCCTGTAGGTCTTTTACCTCCGGTGGGTTCGGTTCTTTCGCTGGTTTGCCAAACATTGTTAACTCCCTCGCCAATTTATCTATATCCTCTATGGTAGCCAAAAAAAGGGCAAGCAGGAAAAGCGCGAGCAAGTCGAGAAATTCTCAGCGTAATTTTCCTTAACAATCCCCTCGGCCGCGGCTGCTATAATCAGAGGAACAACTCCCAAGTTCGTTAACGGTGCAAAAAAACTATGAATACCAGTCCAGACCGTGTGATTATCTTCGATACCACCCTTCGAGATGGGGAACAGTCCCCGGGTGCCGCTTTAAATGTGGATGAGAAGCTAACCATAGCGCGCGCACTGGCACGACTGGGAGTTGATGTCATTGAAGCGGGTTTTCCCCACGCTAGTCCGGGGGACTTTGAAGCGGTTCAGAAAATTGCCGCCAGCGTCGGCAGCGAAGCTGATAGCCCGATTATTTGCGGATTAGCCCGGGCTACCCAAAAAGACATCAAATCTGCCGCCGATGCGCTCAGACCCGCCGCCAAGCCCAGAATTCACACCTTCCTAGCCACATCCGATATCCACCTCCAATACAAACTTAAGAAGACTCGTCAGGAAGTTCTTGAGATTGTGCCAGAAATGGTGGCCTATGCTAAATCCTTCCTTAATGATGTGGAATTTTCCCCCGAAGATGCCGGCCGCAGCGATCCGGAATTCCTCTATCAAGTCCTCGAAAGAGCGATCGCCGCAGGAGCCACCACCGTTAACATTCCCGATACCGTCGGTTACACCACCCCCAGCGAATTTGGGGCTTTAATCCGGGGAATTAAGGAAAATGTCCCCAATATCGACCAAGCGATTATCTCCGTCCATG
The DNA here is from genome assembly GCF_007095505.1 of Microcystis sp. M_QC_C_20170808_M3Col. NCBI lineage: Bacteria > Bacillati > Cyanobacteriota > Cyanophyceae > Chroococcales > Microcystaceae > Microcystis > Microcystis sp. M_QC_C_20170808_M3Col. Next base: position 946 of record NZ_SFBY01000366.1, on the reverse strand, counting down.
GTCACGACGATTTAGGGTTAGCGGTGGCTAATTTCCTCGAAGCAGTTAAAAATGGCGCTCGACAGTTGGAATGTACCATTAACGGTATCGGTGAGCGCGCCGGTAATGCTTCCCTAGAAGAATTGGTGATGGCCCTTCATGTCCGGCGCTCCTATTTTAATCCTTTCCTTGGTCGTCCCCCAGAATCCACGGAACCTTTAACCAAGATCAACACCAAGGAAATCTATCGCACTTCTCGCCTAGTTTCTAATCTTACTGGCATGATCGTGCAACCGAATAAGGCGATCGTCGGTGCTAACGCTTTCGCACACGAGTCGGGAATCCATCAGGACGGGGTGTTAAAACATAAACTCACCTATGAGATTATGGATGCAGAATCGATCGGTTTAACCCATAATCAGATCGTTCTCGGTAAACTCTCCGGCCGCAACGCTTTTCGCTCTCGTTTACAGGAATTGGGTTTTGAACTTTCGGAAACGGAACTTAATAACGCTTTTATCCAGTTTAAGGAAATGGCCGATCGCAAAAAGGAAATCACCGATCGCGATCTGGAAGCGATTGTTAACGATGAAATCGATACCGTTCCCGATCACTTCCGCCTTGAATTAGTACAAGTGTCCTGTGGAAATAGCGCCCGGCCCACGGCCACGGTAACGATTCGCAATCCCGACGGTAGCGAGTTATCCGATGCGGCCATTGGTACAGGGCCAGTGGATGCTCTGTGCAAAGCGATCGATCGAGTGGTGAAGATTCCTAACGAATTAATCTCTTTCTCGGTGCGGGAAGTTACCGAGGGAATCGATGCTTTAGGAGAAGTGACTATCCGTCTCCGTTACGAAGGACGCACCTACTCCGCTCACGCGGCCGATACCGATATTATTGTCGCCTCCGCTCGCGCCTACGTCAGTGCCTTAAACCGTCTCCACGTCGCACTGCAGCAGAAGGA
>NZ_SFBY01000365.1:0-7383 GCF_007095505.1 Microcystis sp. M_QC_C_20170808_M3Col | reverse complement strand
AAACTGTCTCTTGAAGCTAATTATGATGATTATCTTGAAAAAAAATGATAATTAGACAGAAGTTCTCTTGTTCACATAGAGAACTTTATCTTCTTTTGTTTTCAAAATGAGAATTGCTGATTCTTGGAAGAATAATCCTGAGCCCCTTACTCACTTTCCATTCAATTAATTTCTAAGTGCGAGTAGAGAGGGCCAGTAAGCAAACGCCTGACATTGATTATTATTCATTCTTAATTCTCCTGACTCGGAGAATCCTGACTCGGAGACTCCTAATCCCAACAACAATTTTTAGTTTTCACAAGAGGTCTAATGAATCCCCTCGTCAACTATTTTCGCAACCTGCAAGAAATCCACTCCTCCCAAGCAGCGGTAAAAGAAACCTCCTACTACGGCACTCTCGAAACTCTCCTCAACGAAATCGGTAAAACCCTAAAACCGCGAGTCCGCTGCATTATCAACCTCAGAAATCAGGGTGCAGGATTGCCGGATGGGGGACTCTTTAACGTCAATCAATTCCCCAAAAATCAAGAATTAGAGGCTTTTACGGCGGTTTTTCCCGAAAGAGGTGCGATCGAGATTAAGGGAACCAAAGAAGATATCAAAAAAATCGCCGCCAGCGAGCAAGTACAAAAATACTGGCAAAAATACGGTCAAGTATTAGTCACCAATTATCGCGATTTTCTGCTCATTGGTCGCAATAGCCAAGGTCAACCGGTAGAATTAGAAGCCTATAGTTTAGCCCCGTCAGAAGCCGAGTTTTGGCTAAAAACCTCAAATCCATCCAAATTTGCCGCCGAACAGGGTGATAGCCTCTTAGAATACCTAAAGAGAGTGCTTTTACAGGCGGCTCCTATCACCTCACCGGCTGATGTTGCTTGGTTCCTCGCTTCCTATGCGCGCGACGCAAAAGCACGCTTAGAACATCATTCCGATCTTCCCGCTCTGGCCAATATTCGTCAAGCTTTAGAAAATGCCCTAGGTATCAAATTTGAACAGGAACAGGGAAATAAATTTTTTCGTTCTACCCTCGTGCAAACCCTCTTTTATGGTTTATTTTCCGCTTGGGTATTATGGCACAAGCAAAACCCCGATCGCGAGGATAATTTCGATTGGAAATTAGCAGCCTACTATCTCCATGTTCCCATGTTAGCGATTCTTTTTGAGCAGATCGCCGCACCGAGTAAGTTAAAATCTTTGGGATTAGTAGAAGTTTTGAACTGGACCGGTGCAGCTTTAAATCGAGTGCGACGAGAGGAATTTTTTCGTCAATTCGATGAAGGACAAGCGGTACAGTATTTCTATGAACCATTTCTGCAAGCTTTTGATCCCGATTTACGCAAGGAATTGGGAGTTTGGTACACTCCTCCGGAAATTGTTCGCTATATGGTAGCGCGAGTCGATCGAGTTTTACGAGAAGAATTAAATATCGAGGACGGTTTAGCTAATCCCGATGTTTATATTCTCGATCCTTGCTGTGGAACCGGCGCTTATTTAGTCGAGGTTTTGCGCTATATTACCGATACTTTACAGGAAAATGGGTCGGGGGCTTTAGCCATGGCTTTGGTGAAAAAAGCAGCGATAGAAAGAATTTTCGGTTTCGAGATTTTAACCGCTCCTTTTGTCGTCGCTCATCTACAATTAGGTTTATTCCTGCAAAGTTTGGGTGTACCTTTAATAGAAGATAGTGAACGCGTCGGGGTTTATCTGACTAATGCTTTAACCGGTTGGCAACCCCCAGACGAGGAAAGCAAACAGAAAATTCAACAGCTACAATTAAATTTTCCGGAGTTAAATAAGGAACGAGAGGCAGCTGATGAAGTTAAGCGCGGTAAACCGATTTTAGTTATTCTCGGTAATCCTCCCTACAATGCTTTTGCTGGAACCAGTCCCACGGAAGAAGCAGGTTTAGTGGAAGTATATAAACAGGGTTTGATCTCCGATTGGGGGATTAAAAAGTTTAATTTGGATGATCTCTATGTGCGCTTTTTTCGTTTAGCAGAAAGATGTATCTCTGAAAATACCGGTAAAGGAGTTGTTTGTTATATTTCTAATTTTTCCTATCTCGCTGATCCTTCTTTTGTGGTGATGCGGCAAAGATTTTTACAAGAATTTGATCGTCTTTGGTTTGATTGTCTCAATGGTGATAGTCGGGAAACAGGAAAGTTAACCCCCGAAGGTAATCCCGATCCTAGTGTTTTTTCTACTCAATACAATAAGGAAGGGATTCGAGTCGGGACAACTATCGGATTAATGGTAAGAAAGGAAGTAAGGAATAAAAATATTGATGTCTATTTTCGCCATTTCTGGGGAGTTTCTAAACGAGAACAGTTATTAGATAGTTTAAATAATCAAGATTTTGATGATTTTTATCAAGTATCTAACCCAGAAAAGTCTAATCGTTATTCTTTCCGTCCCTCCGATGTTTCTTCTCAATATTTAGCATGGCAAAAGTTAACAGATTTATGTGCCGATTCTCCAATTACAGGATACAAAGAAAATCGAGGCTATAGTTTTATTGATACCGATAAAAATATCCTTGCTGAAAGAATAAGTCAATACTTTGATAAAAATGTTTCTTGGGAAGACTTAGAGAGATTAAATACAGGTTTGACCAAAGATGTTGCTGGATTTGATGCGAAGAAAGCACGAGATAAAATTTTAAAATTACAGGAAAAGTTTAATCAAAAAATGCTGCTTCGTTATCTGCTAAGACCCTACGAAGTTAAGTGGTGTTATTATACTCAAGTTACACCTTTATGGAACCGAGCGAGACCCTCATTATTTATTCATCAATTTCAAGGTAATTCCTTTTTAGTCAGTCGTCCTGCTGGAGTAGCAACCCCTGAAGGAATACCTTTTTATTTTACTAACTGTTTAGGAGATTTTGACTTTATTAGAGGTCATGCTTATCATTTCCCGATGCGATTACGTCAAAACTATTCAGAGACAGTAAATACAGAAGATAATACTCAAGGAAAATTATTCGACTCCAGTGACTTTAATACTTCTCAAATTAAAGCTAATCTCTCGGAAAAATCTCGTCAATACTTAAAGCAAATGGGTATTAATAATCTCGAGGAAAATATCGAGAATGCTTCCTTAATTTGGCTGCACGCATTAGCTATTGGTTACTCTCCCTTATATTTACAAGAAAATGCCGACGGTATTCGTCAAGACTTCCCAAGAATTCCCCTTCCCAAGAGCCAAGAATTATTAATTAAATCTGCCGAACTAGGACAAGCGATCGCCTCTCTTTTAGACACAGAAAATCCCGTTATAGGAGTGACAAAAAAACCGACTCCTGCACTGCAAAAAATCGCCTTGATTTCCTGCACTGATGGGGTAAATTTAAACCCAGATAAGGGAGATTTAATTATTAACGTTGGTTGGGGACATGGGGGTAAAAATGGCGTGACGATGCCGGGTAAAGGACAAGCGATCGCAAGACAATATACAACCGCAGAAATGAGCGTAATTAGCCCAGAAATGCGAAAATTATTAGGAACGAAAACCTATGATATTTATCTCAATGATCGAGCCTATTGGCAAAATATACCATCCCGGGTATGGGAATATACCATCGGGGGTTATCAAGTCATTAAAAAATGGCTAAGTTATCGCGAGGAAAAATTATTAGGACGGGGATTAACTATCGCAGAAGTGCAGGAAGTAAGCGAGATGACTAGAAGAATTACTGCGATTATTCTCTTAGAATCAGACCTAGATGATAACTATCAAAATATCAAAACAGCCGTGTATTCTTTTTAATATCTTCTGGTCTAATCCTATGTGATGACAGCTTTATAATCGGGGATAAAAATGACTTTTGCTGGCACTTTTGAGCCAGTGTGTTATGTGGAGATTAAAAGCGTTGGTTCTATTTCTCCTGCTCAAACTAAAAGCATGAGTAGTGATTTTTGTCAAGAAATTTAGGCTTATTTAGGGCTTGCTGAATAATGGTAAAACCCTTTTAAAATAAAGCTTTTGACCTGTTAAAGTCCGATGTGCATGCTGCGAAAATAGGATTGGGACTTTCAAAAACCTTGCATTATCCTTCTTATAGTACGTCGCTTGGTACAAAAAACAAGGGCAACAAAGCCTGAAACTCCTGACTCCTGACTCCTGACTCCTGACTCCTACCACCACCGAAAAACTTTTTCAGCAGACCCTATTTAGGAATACCGAAAAATCGCATTTATTTTAACTCTCTGGTTAAGATTTTTGACTGTTCAATCCAAGCTAACATCACCGCGATATCGGGACATAAATCGCGTCTTTGCAGATTAGCCACCTGAAAGCGGAGAATCTGTCGATGCAATTGCTGAATTGATGTCTGTGCCAATTGCGGGATGGAAGCAATACCGGCATGAACCAGCAAACCGCAGTATTGACAACCCACGGCGGGAATCGAGGCTAATTCCGCCATTGCCACCCACTTATTAATATGTTTAGCCTGGATTTGCATTCTTACTGCTAATTTTTCCTTACCCCATTGCGGACGAACTTTTTGCAAAAGTTGTGCGGTGGTGTCGATACCGCAATCCTTTAATTTTTGGCAATCTTGGTCACTTAACCCCGGCAAATATTCAATTAACCAGCTTTGCCTGTGGATAAGTTGCGATCGATTCATCGAAATTATTAACTATTGATAAGTAGATTATACCAGTTAAGTAGGGAGGCACAATTATTTGTAGGATGGGTTAGCGCACTTCGTAACCCATGCGGGCTATCGATTATGAAGAATACATCAGTATTTATAATTTAGTAATTGAATTAATCAGAAATTTTAAAGATGATCTATTAAATGCCGCCGTGACAGAACAGTATAAAAAAGTCAAAAGTATATAGGGTTTGCTGAAAAAGTCAATTGGCTGGTGATGGGGTGAGTTTCGTACACTCCACCGATTATGCCTGAAAGCTTGCATTTTTTGCTTATTCATTTTCGGTACCCAAGAAATACCTTAACCAAGATTGTAAAGTTTTAGCACGTCTTCCAACAGTACTTTCTGAAAGTGACGGACACACTTCTAGTAAAAATTCTCTTGCTCTTTCTGGTTTGATTTCGGAGAGATCATGAGCATTTTGCCAATTAAACCATGCCCAACCCACCTTTGAAGCAATAAATTGGTGAGCCAAGAAACTTTTTTTTGAGTTTTCTGGCAGACGATCAAGCATGAAACAAGCAGTAGTTGGCTGCACTCGTTCGTCAGCCAGATTAAGAATTTCTGCAGCCCTTCTATAGTAGGAAAACTGCCTTTCTGTAATACCATTTCTATCCAAAAACTGTTGTCGAACAGTTGGCAAAGAATGAGGATATTGAATTAACAGCAAAGATAAATCAACAACTCGTTCTAACCTATCAGCTTGTGGAATATCATGAGAAAGAACCCTGATAGATGGGGATTTTAACCCTGTTGAACTAGATCTATATTCATCTTCTGTAGAAATTGTTTTAGTGACATTAAATTCTTCAGAATTTATCGAGACAGCCATATCTACTCGCAAATCATCCTCTTTGATTTTTGTGACACAATCTTGCCAAATACTAACAACTTCTAATTCATTTTCACTTTCCAATTTATGATCAATTTTTCTTGAGGAAAGGTCAGAGATAGTTTTTGCCAGTAAATTTGCGTGATCAGGACTGAGATTGACATGAAGTATAATTGTCCAAGAACCGGGTATTGCCTGCGCTGGAGTAAAAGCGGGAAGTTTATTGATTCTCTCAAAAGTCAGATCGGCAATTTCTTGAAATAACCGCTCTAATTTATCAATTACACTAGCAACTACAGACCAAGATTTTCTATCTTTAGAATCATTGTCAATACGAACTGCAACTGAGAATCCATGACTATCAAGAACTGTTCCAATAGTAGCAAGAGACGAAGTGACTAATCGGAGTAACTTGTCTTTTGTCTCTGCCAAATTCTTATCTTCTGTATCGCGCTGTAAACTTTGAGTATTATAAATTTTTTTAATCAATTCTCCACTATCAGAAAAAATGTTACTATCGGAATATTTGATTGTACTGGCTTCTTCAAAAAATATATTAATTCCCTCTGACCATTCAGCTTTTAACTCTAAGTCATCTACTTGCTCTAATAGATTATTACTAAGAGATTGAAGTTTTTTAAGCTGCGTTTTGATATGAGGTGCTTTCGCATAAATTCTTCCCCAAGTGGTCAAAAAATCGAGAGTTTGTTCGGCAATTAAAGGGGTTCCGTCCGCAAGACTAACTTTAAAAAAAGCGTCGAGGGCAGGGGCAAGAAGCGCAAAAATTGGTAATTCCCAACTATTGACAGAAGCGGTAAGAACAAGTAGGCTGATTCTAGATGGACTATCAGCGGGAATACTATTGCGAGATAAAATTGACGCAATAAATAACCAAATAACCTCATTATTAATCTCGCTGTCATTCTGTAGAAGCTTACGTCCCAATACCCCTAAGCCGATTTCTGAAGCTTCGATCGATCCCAGTGCCAACAGAGCGGCAAACTCTCTAACATGACTATCTACCTTTCTCAGATTGCCGAAAGCTCTATCAATTTCTTCTCTAGCTTTATCACTATCGCCAGAGTCTAAAAATTGTTGTACTCTTCTAAGCATCGTTGTCATTCTGTTTGGGGCGAAGGGATATTGGTTTCTTTGGTACTTGACGCTTAGAGCTTTTACCTATAGGAGCATTCCCCTATAGAACCCCATAACTCTAGTTTTCAAGGTGCGTTCATCCAGCGATGACTGGGTTTTTTAAGCGGTTGCTTACCCGGCCCCCTATTCTTAATATCATACATCATATAAAGTCGCCCTAAAAGGGCGAGGCTTTAAACCCAATTTTTCGGTAACAAAGCGTTCAGCTTTTCTAAAAGCTTGTTTCCGTTCCTCTCGTTGAAATTCGCTGCATTGCCCTTTAATATTAGCAAGAAATGATAATCCTTCTTGAGCAGTCACAGGATTTTTTCTTGCCCAAGAGTAACTGTATCCACCCTCTTGCTGGATAGCGTCTCCTTGAGCTTGTACCCTACCACGATAAGGTTCTGACGAACTCGACATATTAAATATTCAAATTTATTCATTCAAGACAATTATATAGTAATTATCAGCAAAAATGTCAAAAAAAGCCCAAATACTTGATTAGAATCAATTATCGAAAGTTTAGCTATAAAATTATGTAGGGTTTGCTGAATAAATCTAAAAACCTTATCCAACAAGGTTTTTAGACTTTTTTGACCTCAAAAAGTGCCGACCCTTGGAGTGATTGGGGGGAAAATTCAGGAACTTTTTCCCTGAAAATTAGGTAATTGACCACCTGAAAATGGGTAAAACCCCACACCCCACACCCCAACCCCCAACCCCCAACCCCCAACCCCCAACCCCCACCGAAAA
>NZ_SFBY01000364.1:0-15654 GCF_007095505.1 Microcystis sp. M_QC_C_20170808_M3Col | reverse complement strand
TTGTTTGTCTTTAAATTTAAAAGCAGATTTGGTAAATTCGGCACTTCCTCCTTGATGTTTTTTCTTAAAGTTAGGATACTTAGTACGACCAGCAAAGAAGTTAGTGAAAGCTGTTTGTAGGTGTCTTAACCCTTGTGGTAAAGGTACACAACTAACTTCGTTTAAAAAGTCTAATTCTTCTTGCTTTTTCCAATCGGTTAGCATCGAAGAAGTTTGAGCATATCCTACTCTTTCTTGTCTTTCGTACCATGCTTGTGTTCTGAGATGGAGTGCCTTATTGTAAACCAATCTTACACAGCCCAAAGTGCGCCGCAATAGCGACTCTTGTTCGGGTGTGGGGTAAAATCGAAACCAATAGGCTTTCTCCATGTCTTACATTCTAGCATATATCGTGTAAATGCGCTAGTATTTAACAGTAAAGCCGTCGTAGAACGACGGGGTTTCAGACCCAAAATTTTCGATGAATCAAAGTTTAAGTGATGCGCTAGAGCCGATCGCCGCTGCCTTTCGCGGTCTCGGAACTCCCGAACCGATCGTTCATTGGGGACATCCAGTCATGATGGGGATCGTGGTTTTAGTTATGGGTAGTTATACTGCCTATGCCGGTTGGCAAAGCCGTTTAAGCAAAGATGGGGAAGTAGTGGCCAACAATCGGGCTGATCACCGCAAACTCGCCCCCTGGCTGTTTTTATTTATCGCTCTCGGTTACACTGGCGGTATTTTATCCCTAGTCATGCAGAAACATCCAATCCTCGAAAGCAGCCATTTCTGGACAGGATCGGTCGCGATCGGTTTATTAGCTTTCAATGGATTATTGTCCCTCACTGGCTTCGCTGGCGGGAAAAAAGAACTTTTCCGGACTATTCACGCCTATATCGGCAGTATTGCCCTGATTTTACTGCTAGTTCACGGTGTTTTCGGTCTTCAGTTGGGATTATCTCTCTAGTTGGTTTATTTATGACTTCGGGTGGGCTATTTCCCACCTGGAGATTTTTCACCGCAGAAGACTGTGGCCAAGTACAATAATTGAAGAAATTATGACTTTAAGCACTATTCTTGGGATTCCGAGTTTAGAATTAACAGGTAATTTACCAAGAAAGTAAAGTATCGTCACGCAACGAGGAGATAGATATTTTGAAGAAAGTAGAAGCGATTATCCGACCCTTTAAACTCGAAGAGGTGAAAATCGCCCTAGTTAACGCGGGCATTGTCGGGATGACCGTCTCCGAAGTTAGAGGTTTCGGTCGTCAGAAAGGTCAATCGGAACGTTATCGCGGTTCCGAGTATACCGTCGAATTTCTCCAAAAACTCAAGATCGAGATCGTCGTCGAAGATAAGCAGGTCGATATGGTCGTCGATAAGCTGATTTCGGCGGCGCGTACTGGTGAAATCGGAGACGGTAAAATCTTCGTCTCCCCCGTGGAACAGATCGTCCGCATCCGTACCGGAGAAAAAAATCTCGAAGCAATTTAACCCCCAGACAAGGGATGATAGTACAATGCTGTCATCCCCCCCATTCACACCGTTTCCTATAATATAAAAGTGTAACCTAATTTAGTATTAACGACCGATTCCCCAAAAGGAAAACTTTGCACCTCACCATTAAGATAAATGCTATAATTGCGAGCTGCTGAATATCAGTTTAAGCCTTGCTATAAAAGAGTTTTGCGAATTTTTGGGCTAAAAAAGTACCAGAAACCTGAAGGGGGTGACAAGCAGATTGAAAGTGAAACAGGGTGTGGGGGGTAGGGAAAAACCTTGAGACTTTCCCCGAAATGAAGACGAGAGAATTAAGTTAATCAATTTGAAGGGTTACAGGGAGGAGATTTTCCCAAAACCCCACAGCCTAGACCCTGCACCCAGCCTAGACTTCAACCTCGTTGTCACCCCTTCCTTCAGCCAGACTAGATATGATCATTGCCGGTGACTAAAAAAACCTCTTGCCTAAAAAGTCACAAATATTATATAATGTTTGATCGTGGCCAAAATCGGTGTTAGGTGGTGCTGAAGGCACTGCCGAGCAGAACCGCCTTGGTCGCTCGGTCTTCGCCGGGATACTGAAGATAAACCCTTTAAGTCCCCAAGAAACAAAGACCAGCAACAATCTAGGCAGAACCAGCAACCCTGTCTAGTCTTACTTACGAATTTAACGGGATGCCAGCTTAAATAACTCGAAAAAAGTCATTCAAGTTGGGCAGGCTGATAAAGTGGGAAAAATCTTTCCCGCTCCTATAGCCACGGCCACGTTATTTTTGATTGTCGTCTAGTAAAGATAAAGAGAACAATCCGTGTCTATCGGTATCCTCGGTACAAAACTGGGCATGACCCAAATCTTCGACAACAAAACGGGAGTCGCCATTCCCGTCACCGTCGTTCAAGCAGGTCCGTGTCCCGTCACCCAAGTAAAAACTAAAAAAACCGACGGTTATGAATCCATCCAAGTGGGATACAAAACCGTCAAAGAAAAAGCCCTCAACAAACCGCTGCTCGGTCATTTAGCCAAAGCCGGTGTCTCCCCCCTGCGGCATTTAATCGAATACCGCCTCGAGGACGCATCCGCTTACACTTTAGGCCAAGAAATTACCGCCGCTATCTTCCAAGAAGGCGATTTGGTCGATGTGGCTGGAACCACCATCGGACGGGGGTTCTCCGGCTATCAAAAACGCCATAACTTCAAGCGCGGTAACATGACCCACGGTTCCAAAAACCACCGTCTCCCCGGTTCCACCGGTGCCGGTACTACCCCCGGTCGCGTCTTCCCGGGTAAGAGAATGGCTGGACAATACGGAGCAACCCAAGTTACCATCCGCAAATTGTCCGTGGTCAAAATCGATAGCGAACGCAACCTGATCCTGATCAAAGGAGCCGTCCCGGGCAAACCAGGAACCCTGTTAAACATCACCCCCGCCAAGAAATTTGGTAAATAGGGCAAGGAAAGATTAAAGCCATGGTTAACTACACAGTCAAAAATTGGCAAGGGGAAGAAGCAGGAACAGGCACCCTGGAACTGAAAACCGCTAAACCCGAAACCGCCAAACACCTAATTCACCGCGTCGTCGTCAGCCATCTAGCGGCGGCCCGCCAAGGTAACGCCTCGAGCAAAACCCGCTCGGAAGTGCGCGGCGGTGGTCGCAAACCCTGGCGGCAAAAAGGCACCGGTCGGGCCCGGGCCGGTTCGATCCGTTCTCCCCTCTGGCGTGGTGGCGGTGTCATCTTCGGACCGAAACCCAGAGATTTTGAAGTTAAGGTCAATCGCAAAGAGAAAAGATTAGCCCTGAGAACCGCTTTGATCGGCCAAGCTGATAACTTTATCGTGGTTGAAAGCTTCGCTGAACAATTCTCCCAACCCAAAACCAAAGAACTCACCGCTGCCTTAAGTCGCTGGGGAGCCAGTCCAGAGGAAAAAATTCTGCTGATTCTGACGGAAATTCCCGAAAATGTCTATTTATCGGGACGTAATATCTGCAATCTCAAAATTATTCGCGCCGATAGTCTCAACGTCTATGATGTCCTCCTAGCCGATCGAGTTATCGCCACCGCCGCAGCCCTAGCTAAAATTGAGGAGGTCTATGGTGCTTAAAATTGAAGCCAGACAACTCGCCGATCTGATCCTAAAGCCGATCGTGACCGAGAAAGCCACCCTACTCCTAGAACAAAATAAATACGTCTTCGATGTCGCCTTGAAAGCGACCAAGCCAGAAATTCAAGCGGCGATCGAACTGCTGTTTGACGTGAAAGTAACGAAAGTGAACACCAGCCGCCCCTCTCGTCAGAAAAAACGCGTCGGCCGTTTCCTCGGTTACAAACCCCAATACAAACGCGCGATCGTGACCCTCGCAGCCGGCGACTCGATCACCCTCTATCCCGACGTATAAAAACCAAGAAACCCGATAACGGAAAACTAAACTATGGGTATTCGTTCTTTTAGACCCTTAACCCCCGGGACAAGGCAGGCGGCGATCTCCGACTTTAAAGAGATCACCAAAACCGAACCAGAAAAGTCCCTAACTCATCACAAACACAGTAAACAGGGGCGTAATAATCGCGGTGTCGTTACCAGTCGTCACCGGGGCGGCGGCCATAAACGCCTCTACCGGATTATCGATTTTCGTCGCGATAAACGGGATATTCCAGCCACAGTAGCGGCGATCGAGTACGATCCTAACCGTAACGCCCGCATTGCCCTGCTTTTCTACAAAGACGGGGAAAAACGCTACATCATCGCCCCCGCCGGTTTAGGCGTTGGTGATACCGTCATCGCCGGAGAAAACGCTCCCTTCGAGGTCGGTAACGCCCTACCCTTAAGTCGCATCCCCCTAGGGACAGAAGTTCATAACATCGAACTCGTCCCCGGTCGCGGTGGTCAAATGGTGCGGGCTGCCGGTGGTTTCGCCCAAGTGGTAGCGAAAGAAGGCGATTACGTTACCATCCGCCTCCCCTCCAAAGAAGTCCGCATGATCCGGCGTGAATGCTACGCCACCATCGGAAAAGTCGGTAACGCCGAAGCGAGAAATATCAGTCTCGGTAAAGCCGGTCGTACCCGTCACCGCGGTCAACGACCTCATGTTCGGGGTAGCGTCATGAACCCAGTCGATCACCCGCACGGAGGTGGAGAGGGTCGCGCTCCGATCGGACGTTCCGGCCCGATGACTCCCTGGGGTAAACCCGCCCTCGGTCGCAAAACTCGCAACAAGAAAAAACGCAGTAGCGATCTCATCGTGCGCCGTCGTACCCAGGGTTAGAAATTATTACTTTACTTTTGACTGAAAATTATGGGTCGTTCACTGAAAAAGGGGCCATTTGTCGCCGGCCACCTGATGGAAAAAATCGAAAAACTCAACGCACAGGGCAGTAAACAAGTGATTAAAACTTGGTCCCGTGCCTCGACAATCATTCCCGATATGGTCGGTCACACGATCGCCGTTCACAACGGCAAACAGCACGTTCCCGTCTATGTTTCCGAGCAGATGGTCGGTCATAAACTCGGTGAATTCGCTCCCACCCGCACCTTCCGCGGCCACGCCAAGAGCGACAAAAAAGCAGGACGGAAATAAATCAGCCGCTACTCCCTCAGTCGTCAGCTAGATAGTCGTGATCATAAATCACCAAGTTAGCTAATTTTCAAAAAATAAAAGCTGATGACTGATGACTGATGACTGATAACTGATAACTGATAACTGATAACTGAAATGACCATCGATACCTCTAACGAAGTCAAAGCGAGCGCCCGCTATATTCGGATGTCACCCCTGAAAGTCAGACGGGTACTCGATCAGATCCGCGGTCGCTCCTATCGGGAAGCCCTAATCATTCTCGAATTTATGCCCTACCGGGCCTGTGATCCGATCCTAAAAGTTCTGCGTTCCGCCGTTGCCAACGCCGAACATAACGAAGGACTCGATCCCGCCACTTTGGTGGTTAGCCAAGCCTTTGCCGATGGCGGACCGACCCTAAAACGTTTTCGACCCCGGGCCCAAGGCCGCGCCTACCAAATTCGCAAACCCACCTGTCATATTACCGTCGCCGTCGCTCCTAGCAACGAAGACTAATCACCTTAACTAAAAAAACCACAATGGGACAAAAAATCCATCCCCTCGGTTTTCGTCTCGGCGTTATCAAAGATCATAAATCTTGCTGGTATGCCGACGCGAAACGTTACCCCGAACTACTGCAAGAAGATCGCCGCATTCGTGAATACGTCGAAAAAAACCTTGCTAATGCCGGTATCGCCGATATTCGCATCGAACGTAAGGCCGATCAAGTAGATATTTCCATCCACACCGCTCGCCCCGGGGTCGTCGTCGGTCGTGGTGGCACGGGAATCGAACAGCTGCGCCTAGGTTTACAAAAAGCCCTCGGTGGCCAGCGTCAAATTCGCATTAACGTCATTGAGGTGGCTCGCGTTGATGCCGATGCCAACCTGATCGCCGAATACATCGCCCAACAACTAGAAAGACGGGTTTCCTTCCGTCGTGTTGTCCGGCAAGCCATCCAACGGGCGCAGAGGGCCGAAGTCAAAGGGATCAAAATTCAAGTTAGCGGTCGTCTCAACGGGGCGGAAATCGCTCGGACCGAATGGGTGCGGGAAGGACGAGTTCCCCTGCATACCCTGCGCGCCGATATTGATTACTCCTATAAAACCGCCAGCACCATCTACGGGATTCTAGGCGTGAAAGTTTGGATATTTAAGGGCGAAATTATCCCCGGCCAAGAAGAAATTGCCGCCGCCGTTCCCGCTCAAGCACCGCGCCGTCAACAGCGTCGCCGTCAACAGTTTGAAGATCGCTCTAGTGAGGGCTGATCCCTAATATTTATCAGTGGTAAATAGCTCATGTTAAGTCCCAAAAGAACAAAATTCCGCAAACAACAGCGCGGACGGATGCGCGGGCTGGCCACCGGCGGAAATACGATTAATTTCGGCGATTTCGCCCTGCAAGCCACCGAACCCTGTTGGATTACTTCCCGTCAAATCGAAGCGGCCAGACGGGCAATGACTCGTTATATTCGTCGGGGCGGCAAAATCTGGATTCGCGTTTTTCCCGATAAACCCGTGACCCAACGGGCCGCAGAAACTCGGATGGGTTCCGGGAAAGGTTCCCCCGAATTCTGGGTGGCCGTGGTTAAACCGGGGTTCATTATGTTTGAGATTGCCGGGGTAGCTGAACCAGTGGCCCGGGAAGCAATGCGCCTAGCCGCCCAAAAATTACCGATTAAGACCAAATTTATCACTCGCGAGGAGGATTTTGTCTAATGGCTCTACCGAAAATCGCCGAAGTGAGGAAGATGAGCGATGACGACATCGCCGACGCTATCCTCGCTGCCAAAAAGAAACTGTTTGAATTGCGTTTGCAGCAGGCCACCCGCCGCTTGGAAAAAACCCACGAATTCAAACACACCCGCCACCGTCTTGGCCAATTATTGTCCGTAGAACGGGAGCGCCAACTAGCCCAGTCCACCCCGGAGGCATAACCCACTATGGCAGTTAAAGAAAGAGTTGGGGTAGTGGTCAGCGACAAAATGGATAAAACCGTAGTGGTAGCCATTGAAAACCGCTCTCCTCACCCTAAATACGGCAAAATCGTCGTGAAAACCCAGAAATTTAAGGCTCACGACGAAGAAAATCAAGCCAAACAAGGCGATCGAGTTCGTATTCGTGAAACCCGCCCCCTCAGTAAAACCAAACGTTGGGAAGTGGCGGAAATATTAACCGATAATTAAATTTCACCTAGGTAAAAACCGTGATTCAACAACAAACCTACTTAAATGTCGCTGACAATAGCGGGGCGCGGAAACTAATGTGTCTGCGGGTGCTGGGAACAGGTAACTGTACCTACGGTGGCATCGGTGACAAAATTATCGCCGTGGTTAAGGACGCTATCCCCAATATGCCCGTGAAAAAATCCGATGTGGTCACTGCGGTGATCGTGCGGACCCGTCAAACCGTCCGTCGCGATAGTGGCATGAGCATCCGTTTTGATGATAACGCCGCCGTGATTATTAATAATGACGGTAATCCCAAAGGTACGCGAGTTTTTGGTCCGGTCGCTCGGGAATTGCGCGATAAAAACTACACCAAAATTGTTTCCTTAGCCCCAGAAGTTCTCTGATCAAAGTCAAAAGTACAAAGGCAATCGGAGGTCAAAAAAATGAGTAATAAAAACAGTCAAACCTCACCCCAAAGGCAAAAAATGCACGTTAAAAAAGGGGATGTCGTTCAAGTAATCGCCGGTTCCGATAAGGGCAAAGTGGGCGAAATTTTACGGGCTTTACCCCAAGAAAGCACCGTGGTGGTCAAGGGAGTTAATATCCGCACCAAACATACTAAACCCCAACAGGAAGGAGAATCGGGTCAAATCCTTACCTACGAAGCACCGATTCACAGTTCCAAAGTGATGCTTTATTCCGAGAAGAAAAAAATCGCCAGTCGGGTGGGTTATACCTTTACCGAAGACGGTCGGAAAGTGCGGATACTGAAGAAAACTGGCGAAATTATTGATTAGTTTCCCATCAATTCTAGTTCCTGACCAAGCCCAGGAAAAGCAAGCAGAAAAACTATGAGCCAAAAACTAAAAACCACCTATCAAGAAACCATTGTTCCGAAACTGAAAGAACAATTTGGTTATACCAATATCCACCAAGTACCTAAAGTTATCAAAATTACTGTTAACCGCGGTCTTGGGGAAGCTTCACAAAATGCCAAAGCTTTGGAGTCTTCCAAGGAGGAACTGTCCACCATCACCGGACAACAACCGGTAGTGACCAGGGCTAAAAAAGCGATCGCTGGCTTCAAAATTCGCGAAGGAATGCCCGTGGGTGTCATGGTGACATTGCGCGGCGATCGAATGTACGCTTTTTTAGACCGTCTAATTAATCTGGCCTTACCACGTATTCGCGACTTTCGCGGTATCAGCGGTAACAGTTTTGATGGTCGTGGTAACTACAGTTTAGGCATTCGTGAACAGTTGATCTTCCCCGAAATTGAATACGACAAAATCGATCAAATTCGCGGGATGGACATCTCAATCATCACCACTGCTAAAACCGACGAAGAAGGACGCGCCCTCCTCAAAGAGATGGGAATGCCCTTTAGATAAATCAATCAAGAGAAAAGTAAACAGTGACCGGTAAATAAGTGAACAGTGATCAGTAAACAGTGAACAGTAAACAGTGATTCAGTGAAAAGACAGCAGGAAACTGCTATTTAATACTACTCACTTAATACTCAAATCTGATCACTGATGACTGATAACTGATCACTGATGACTGATAACTGATAACTGACCATTGATGTTGATCCCAATTTAGGAGAAAAACAGGTAATTCATGTCTGCTAACGATACCATCTCGGATATGCTGACCCGCATCCGTAACGCTTGCGCGGTTCGGCAGACCACTACTCAAATCCCCACCACGCGGATGACGCGCAGTATTGCTCAAGTTCTCAAGGACGAAGGCTTTATTGCTGACTTTGAGGAAGTGGGTGAGGGGATTAAATCTCAATTAGTTCTTTCCCTCAAATATAAAGGCAAAAACCGTCAACCGATCATTACTACCCTCACCAGAGTCAGTAAACCGGGCTTGCGAGTTTATTCCAACAGTAAAGACTTACCGCGCGTCCTCGGTGGTATTGGCATCGCCATTGTTTCCACCTCTAAAGGCATTATGACCGATCGCGAAGCCCGTAAACAAAACGTTGGCGGCGAAGTCCTTTGCTACATCTGGTAAACAAGGATAAGCTATCAGCCGTCAGCCTTTCCAAGTTTCAACCTGATAGCTGACCCACTGATAACTCTTCCGGTGATAACTGATAACTGATAACTGATAACTGTTATGTCTCGTATTGGCAAACGCCCGATTCCTATTCCCAATAAAGTCACCGTCGATATCGATGGTGCTACCGTGACGGTGAAAGGGCCCAAAGGAACTCTCCAGAGAACCCTACCCACCGCCGTCACCATCAATAAAGATGGCGAAACCCTGCTCGTTAGCCGTCAAGACGATTCCCGTACCGCCAGAGAACGCCACGGACTCTGTAGAACTCTAGTAGCCAACATGGTGGAAGGAGTCGCTACCGGCTTTCAAAAACGCCTCGATATCCAAGGGGTGGGCTACCGCGCCCAGGCGCAGGGTGGTAAATTGGTTCTGAATGTTGGTTACAGTAAACCCGTGGAAATGGAGATGCCCGATGGTGTTTCCGTCGCTGTAGAAAACAACACCCAAGTTATCGTCAGTGGCATCGACAAAGAAGCCGTCGGTAACATTGCCGCTAAAATCCGCGAAGTTCGTCCCCCCGAACCTTATAAAGGTAAAGGGATTCGCTATCTTGGTGAAGTTGTCCGTCGCAAAGTTGGTAAAGCTGGCGGTAAAGGCGCTAAAGGCGGTAAAGGAGGTAAAAAATAAACCATGAAACTTAGTCGCAAAGAATCAGTCCGTCGTCGTCACCAGCGTGTGCGTCGCAAAATTAATGGCACTGCTGAACGGCCGCGTTTATCCGTATTTCGTTCTAATAACCACATCTACGCCCAAATTATCGACGACGTGGCCCAACATACCCTCGCTGCCGCTTCTACCCTAGAGGCAACCTTGCGGGGGGAATTAGAATCCACCGCTACCCAAGAAGCCTCGGCTGCCGTGGGTAAACTGGTGGCCCAACGGGCCCTAGACAAAGGCATTGAACAAGTGGTTTTTGATCGCGGTGGCAATCTCTATCACGGTCGCGTCAAAGCCTTAGCAGAAGCGGCTCGGTCAGCCGGCTTAAACTTCTAAAATATCCTTTCAACACTGATAAAACTATGGCAAAACGTCGCAAAGGCAACCGCGAAAAAGAAAAAGAAACCACTTGGCAAGAGCGGGTCATCCAGATCCGCCGGGTTAGTAAAGTGGTTAAGGGTGGTAAAAAACTCAGCTTCCGGGCTATCGTCGTGGTCGGTAATGAAAACGGCCAGGTGGGAGTGGGAGTCGGCAAAGCAGGGGATGTTATCGGGGCCGTCCGTAAAGGCGTGGCCGATGGCAAAAAACAACTAATTGAAGTCTCCTTAACTAAGGCTAGTTCTATCACTCACCTTACCCGGGGTGCTTCCGGTGGCGCTCAGGTGCTCATGCGTCCGGCTGCTCCGGGGACTGGGGTTATTGCTGGGGGTGCTGTCCGTACCGTTTTAGAATTAGCCGGGGTGAAAAATATCCTCGCTAAACAACTCGGTAGCGATAACCCCCTCAATAACGCTAGAGCCGCCGTTAACGCCCTGGAAACTCTCCGCACTTTCTCGGAAGTGGCCAAGGATCGAGGCGTATCTGTAGAACATTTGTACACTTAAAGAAATCACCATGAAACTCCACGAAATCGCCCCCCAACCGGGGTCCACTAAACGCCGTCGTCGTGTGGGACGGGGTATCTCGGCCGGCCAGGGCGCTAGCTGCGGTCTGGGAATGCGCGGACAAAAATCTCGCTCCGGGACGGGGACTCGTCCCGGTTTTGAGGGGGGACAAATGCCCCTCTATCGTCGGGTTCCCAAATTAAAGCATTTTCCTTTGGTTAACCCCCGTCAATACACAATCGTTAATCTGAGAAAATTAGCTTCTTTACCCGCTAATACGGAAGTCACCCTGGAAAGTCTCCTAAAAGCTAAAATTCTCACCAGCAACGACGGCCCTTTAAAAGTTTTAGGTGATGGTGAAATTACCGTTCCCCTCAAGGTGAAGGCCGCCGCTTTTAGCAATAGTGCCAAAGAGAAAATTACCGCCGTTCAAGGGACTTGGGAAGAAATATAAATTTCCCAGGAGTCTTGGAGAAGACAGGAGACGGGAGACGGGAGACAGGAGAAGGGAGACAGGAGACAGTATTCAGGAGACGGGAGACAGAAGATTATTTTTATTTATTCTTCCCCCGCAACGCGCACGCAGTGACCCCCCCACACCCTACACCCCACACCCCACACCCTAACACCCAATCCCCAAGACCTGATTGCTATATCATAAGAAAGACAGGGGAAATCTTAAAAAAATCGAGAAAGTTTTCCCCCTCGATTACTTTTTCCCATAAAAAAACTGCACTAGAGGTAACTGTTAATGGTCGTCAGTCGTGATAAGGCTCCCACGGCACAGGAAACGTTTATGCAAATGGCACAGGCGGCCGGTTTACGCGGTCGCTTGTTGGTTACATTGGGTTTACTGATTCTGCTCCGTTTTGGGATGTTTGTACCGATACCCGGTTTGGATCGGGCAAGATTAGCAGAAATTATTCAAAGTAACGCCGCGTTGGGAATCCTTGACCTGTTTACCGGGGGAGGATTATCGACGTTAGGGATTTTTGCCCTCGGCATTCTTCCCTATATCAACGCCTCAATTATCGTGCAACTGCTCACCGCTGCCCTTCCTTCTTTGGAAGATTTACAGAAAAATGAAGGAGAAGCAGGACGGCGAAAAATTGCCCAAATTACCCGTTATATTGCCTTTTTTTGGGCAATTATTCAAAGTATCGGCATTACTCTCGGTTTATTGGTGGCTAACGGCGTTGTGGCCGGAACTTTACCCTCGATCGCTGCTACGGTTCTCGCTTTAGTGGCCGGTTCTATGTTCGTGATGTGGATTTCGGAACTGATTACGGAACGCGGTCTGGGAAATGGAGCATCTTTGCTGATTTTTGTGAATATTGTCGCTGTTTTACCGAAAACCCTCGGTGATACGATTACTTTTGCTCAACAGGGTGGACGACAAGCGATCGCTCAAGTGGTGATTCTCTTGCTGGTTTTCTTGGTGATGATTATCGGCATTGTTTTTGTTCAGGAAGGAACCCGTCGGATTCCGATTGTTTCTGCCCGTCGTCAGGTCGGTCGTCGTCTCTATCGGGAAAGAACCAGTTATCTACCCCTACGACTCAATCAAGGGGGCGTGATGCCGATTATTTTCGCCTCGGCAGTGTTGGTGTTACCTTTCCAATTGGTGCAAGCTTTACCCACGGATAACCCGGTTGGTCAGGTTTTAGTCCAGTTGGTTAATGCCCTGCGTCCCGATAGTTGGGGTTATGTGGCTTTTTATAGCTTACTAATTCTCGGTTTTAGTTTCTTCTACGCTTCCCTGATCGTTAACCCCAAAGATATGTCCCAAAACCTGAAAAAAATGGGGGCCAGTATTCCGGGGATTCGACCGGGAACCGCTACTACTAATTATCTGGAAGGGGTGCTGAATCGTCTCACCCTTTTGGGCGCTCTCTTTTTAAGTTTGGTGGCTACTGTGCCGACTGTAGTAGAAAGCGCCACCGGTGTCACCACTTTTCGCGGTTTGGGGGCAACTTCCCTGTTAATTCTGGTGGGGGTGGCGATCGATACCGCCAAACAAATTCAAACCTATGTCATGTCTCAACGCTATGAGGACATGATTAAACAGTAGTTAGATAGTTAACCAGTGACCTTTTAGCGGTTACTGGTTATTTTTTCCCTTAAAACCCTATATTTAATCCATGAGCAAACGGATCGGTGTGATATTTTTGGGACCGCCCGGATCGGGAAAAGGAACCCAAGCGGCAAAATTAGCGGAATCTCTGACGATTCCCCATATTTCTACCGGTGAAATTTTACGTCAAGCAATTACAGAGAAGACAGAACTTGGTCAGCAAGCACAAGCTTATGTGGAAAAGGGAGAATTAGTACCCGATGAATTGTTATTAGGTTTAATTCAGGAACGTTTAAAACAGCCTGACAGTGCTAAGGGTTGGATTCTTGACGGTTTTCCCCGCACGGTGACACAGGCGAGCTTTTTAGACGCATTACTGGAAGAATTGGCCGATAGTTACACCTATGTGGTTAATTTGGCTGTACCAGATACGGTCTTAATTGAGCGTCTCATGCAACGCGGTCGTCAAGATGATACTAAAGAAACGATCTCCCGTCGCCTACAGGTTTATATCGACCAAACTGCCCCCGTTTTAGATTATTACAGCCAAAAAGGGACTCTTAACCATATCGACGGTAATCAACCGATGGACGCGGTTACGGCGGCTTTAACAGCAGTTGTCACTCCTGTTTAAAGTTTCCCTCAGTCAGTGATCAGTAATCAGTAATCAGTCATCAGTAATCAGTCATCAGTCATCAGTCATCAGTCATCAGTCAGTAAAAATTACAACTTTTTATAAGTTTTTTATATCAAACAGCCGTTAATAGTTGAGAATATTTAAATTTACATTTCGCAATATTTATCTTTTCTTAAGAATTTATTAAAAATAATTCTCATTTGTTTACGAGGTTGCAATACTTCCAGCGATTATGGTATAATTTCGCAGTATGAGACGATGGGTGCTTCTGTGCTTTTTTGGGTTTTTAGCTGTCTGGTGATCCTAAAAACCCTTGCTAAATCTACACTCAGCTATTCAGCAACGGCAATAACTGGCGGTTAAAGAGCCTTTTAAAAGCCAACCCGTTGATCAATTAATTGTGTAGTTTTGTTGCAAAGAGAAAGTTTTTTTGACAAAAAGAACAAAGTGTGCTGCGAGTCCATCTATTTTGAGTCTTGTACTAATTCTCGCTCATAAAAATTACACACCGAATTATCCCATTTAAGTTCCCCCTTTTCCCCCTTTTCCCCCTTTTCCCCCTTTTTAAGGGGGATGCCGAAGGCAGGGGGATCGGGTATTTAGTTTTACTGGGAGCGTCAAAGTTCGTTAACGCTAAATTTAAAATAAACTCAATTGTCCTTCTTGTTTTAAGCGCCAGTTATCATCACCAACTCTCTGGGCAATATCTTCGAGGACGCTTAGAATCGTTTGATTTTCGGTAACCGTTCAGGGGGGGACGAAATCTGGTAATCTGAGAGACATGGATGAGAAGCAGCTACCAGAGATGTCAGGAATAGACGCAGAGGATTGGGTAAAGACCCCACTCAGTGTCAGACAGCTAGTAGTGCAGTTAGGCTTGAAGATAGAGCAACTAGAGCAACACCTCAAAGAATTACAAGACTCAAAAGAGGGGCTGGCTAGAAGAGAAAGTCAATCGAAACTCACAGAACTCCCATAGCTCTCCTGCCTCAGACTCTCCCAACGTCGAGAACACCAAGAAAAAAAAGAAAACCCAGAAAAAGCGAGGTGGGCAACCAGGACACGCCGGTCATAGCCGTCCCCTGTATCCAGTGGAAGAGTGTGCGCTCCGCACCGACTACTATCCCCAGACTTGCACTTGTTGTGGAGAGAAACTCACAGGATTTGACCCCAACCCCTATCGCCATCAAGTAGTAGAGCTCCCCCCCATCCAACTGCACATCGAAGAGCATCGCCTACACCAACTAACTTGCCATCCTTGCGGTGAGAAAACCAGAGCGGTCCTCCCGGTCGAAGTAGAAGAGTGCGGCTACGGAGGGAGAGTGGTAGCCATCGTCTCGGTCTTGAGTGGGATGTACCGTCATTCAGTAAGGATGGTGGTCTGTGCTATGTCTGACTTGTTTGGAGTGAAAATGTCTCTGGGGACTGTCAATCGCCTGAGAAAGGAAGCTTCCTCAGCGGTTTCGGAGGCAGTAGAAGATGCCAAAGCTTACGTGCAGTCGCAGCCGATAGTCGGAGCCGACGAGACGGGGTTCGGGCAGGGAAATACTGATGGGCAAAATCCTCACCAGAAGAGAGCTTGGCTGTGGGTAGCCGTCACCCCTTTGGTCAGCTTCTTTCAGGTTCTGCTGGCTCGCTCCACTGAAGCTGCCCAATCTTTATTGGGCGAGAACTTCAGCGGGATTCTCAATAGCGATCGCTACAAGGCCTACAATTGGGTCGATGTAGCTCAAAGACAACTGTGCTGGGCACATCTAAAACGAGAGTTTACTAAAATCTCCGAACGCAATGGCGTATCTCGTCAACTGGGACGAGACTTGCTGGCTCAACAGAAAAAGTTATTTCGCCTCTGGCATCGAGTCCGAGATGGGACTTTGAGCCGGACTCAGTTTCAGTCATCGAAAATTTGGGTCTGAAACCCCGTCGTTCTACGACGGCTTTACCGTTAAATACTAGCGCATTTACGGAATATATGCTTAAATGTGAGACATGGAAAAAGCCTATTCTTACCGATTTTACCCCACACCAGAACAAGAGTCGCTATTGCGGCGCACCTTGGGCTGTGTAAGATTAGTTTACAATAAAGCTCTCCATCTCAGAACACAAGCATGGTACGAAAAGCAAGAAAG
>NZ_SFBY01000363.1:0-7064 GCF_007095505.1 Microcystis sp. M_QC_C_20170808_M3Col | reverse complement strand
ATTCCTGCTAACTGACAAATTTTTTGGTGCGGTATTTTTTGACTCTTTAACCAAAGAACTTCCATCTTAAGTTGAACCCGGGGATGGGGATGATGAAATCTTTCATAATACAGTGAGTTTTTTTCTTCTTCAGTGAATTCTAGGTTAATCATGTTTTCAATGAGTGCTTTGCTTCTAATTATGACTCTTAAACTATATTATTGTCTTTGAGTAAAAAATGCAAGTTATAGCCGTGCAAAGTATAGGAGAATCTTTCCTGGCCCTGCATGGTCATAATTACCCGATTGGCCGAAATTTCTCGCCAAATTAATTTATTTTGCTTATTTTCGGGTTTAAGTGTCTCTATTTCTGGGAGAGCGACCAGTGGTTGATTGAGGAGAAGTTGAAACCGGTGGCGATCCTTTTGGTAGAGGGTAGCGGCAGTCTCTAAAGTGGAGAGGATGGGTAGATCTGTCGAGAGCAGACATAGGGAGACAGGACGGCGGTGATGGGCAAGCATAGACTAGACTTAATGGTGTCCTTATCTCCACAATAGTTGATTCTCCGCCTACCGCTACCGGCACCGGAAATTTTTTTAGAAAAAATCCAGAAAGCACTTGCATTATTGAGGGACTTATGATTATAATTATTAATTGTGAGTAACTTTCCTCGGTAGCTCAGTGGTAGAGCGGTCGGCTGTTAACCGATTGGTCGTAGGTTCGAATCCCACCCGGGGAGTTAATCGAAAATAAAAGCGGCAATACTTTCTTGTTGCCGCTTTTTGGTCTTCCTAGAGAATTTCAGCGATCGCATTTTCTGGACCGACTAAAGAAATGTAAGGATTTTGAAAATATTTACTGGCTACCGATCGCGCTTGTTCAGGAGTAATCCGATTAATAGAATCCAGGAAAGTGCGATCGAATTCAATCCCCAAACCTAAGCTTTCATACCAACCGTATAATTGAGCGATTTCGGCGTTAGTTTGTTTACCGAGAGCATATTGACCCAATAACTTATTTTTAGCTGACTGTAACTCCTCCTCACTCAAAGTTACTTTATATAACCTTTCTGCTTCCTGACGCAATCCCGACACGGCGATCGCTGTATTTTGAGGTGCAGTTCCCATATAAATGACAAATTGGGAAGAATCGAGACGGGTGGGATAAAAAGAGGAAACATCGTAAGCTAATCCCCGTTTTTCTCGCAATTCCACGAATAAACGACTAGATAACCCATTCCCCAGATAGGTACTCAATAATTTTAAAACGGGATAATCATCCTCTTGTACAGAAGACCCGGGGTATCCTAACATAACGATCGCCTGTTGACTAGCTTGGACGGTAGTTAAACAGGTAGGCTGAAAATCAAAAGCGGCCGGGGGTAAACTAGATAAAGGAAGATCGGGAATTGACCAACTGCCAAAAATTTCCGTCACTGCTTTTACTGCTTCCTCTAGGGTAATACGACCGGAAAGACTAATCACCAAGTTATCGGGACGGAAAAAGCGACTATGATAGGCCTGCATATCCTCCCGTTGCAATTGAGAAACCGTTGCCTCCGTACCCAATAAAGACATACCATAGGGATGATCGGGGTACATAGCTGCGCGTAATTGATTAAAAGCGACATTAAAAGGCTGTTCCAATTGAGAGCGAATGCTTTGACGGGTGATATTTTTCTCTAATTCGATTTCTGGGGGTGGAAAACTGGGAAAACGAATAATTTCTGCCGCTAGACGCAATATATCTAAAAAATCCTTGGTAACGGTCTTTAAACTAACCACAAAATAATCAGTCCCCGTGTCCGCGCTTAAACCGGCCCCCGTGGACTCAACGCGATCGGCAATTTCTAGGGAAGATAACTTTTCTGTACCTTTGGTGAGCAGCACTGCTAAAAGACGAAATAAACCCGCTTTTTCGGGTTTTTCCCAACGAGTACCCGCATTTTTGAGGAAAATCCTCCCAGCAACCAACTCCACGGCCGTATTTTCCATCACTAAAAGGGTGATGCCATTTTCTAAGATTAAGCGGTGAATGGGAGAAGCGGACATCGTTTATTCACAGGGTTGCATTACTGTAATAGCATATCGCTCCGGGGAGAGATACTGACGAGCGAGACGCTGTAGATCTGACGGTTGCAAACTTTGGATAACTTGGGGATAGATCGTTGCTAGGTCGGCAGCTCTCAGGGTTTGATAATATCCATAGAGTCCTGCTAATTGGGCCGGGGTTTCTGTGGAGAAAATATAATCGTTAGTTAATATCTGTTGAGTGCGGTGTAATTCTTCGGGGGGGACGGGATCATCGTGCAGATGTTGGATATGTTCACAGATAATAGCTTCAATTGCGGCGGTTTGTGAGCTAGATAGGCAAGCACCGATGGTAAAGAGACTGGAATCTCGTTGCAGGGAAAAATTACTGTTAATATCGAGGACGATTTGCGCTTCTTCCCGCAGCTGTCGCACTAACCGCGAACAGCGTCCCCCGGCAAGAATTACAGAAATCAAGTCTAATCCAAAGGCATCTTCTAGGCGCTCGCATCCTGGTCCCATCCATCCCATCAAGAGACGAGAATGTTCTAGGTGGGGTAAATATACTTGGGAACGACGAATTTCGATCAGGGGGGGTTCGGCAGCCACTAGATTCGCAGGAGATTCCGAGGGGACGGGAAATTCACGAAAAGATTGCCGGATAATTTCTAAAGCTGGTTGGGGTTCAATTCCCCCGATAATCGCCACACACATATTTTCCGGTTGATAATAGGTGCGATGGAAACAGCGCATTTGATTGGGGGTTAATTGCTCTAAACAGGGTTGATCGCCTAGAATAGAGCGTCCGTAGGGATGGTTTTGATAGATACTTCCGCAGAGGGTTTGGTAGGCAATCCAATCGGGATCATCATAACAGGCCCGTAATTCTTCTAAAACTACATCTTTTTCCCGATAGAATTCCTCGTCGTCAATCTCAGCATGGAGGAGAATTTCTGCCAGATGGGGTAAGGTATGTTCAATTTGATCCACACTGCTGGTGAGATAGAAGTGTGCATAATCGTGACTGGTGGCAGCGTTGGTCATTCCGCCACAATTTTCGATTAAATAGTCAAAGAGTCCGGGGGGAAGTTTTTTCGTCCCCTTAAAGATCATGTGTTCGAGAAAATGGGCCATACCTAACCATGAATCGGGTTCAGCGATCGCACCTGCTTTCACCCACACATCCACCACCACCACAGGAGTCACGGGTAAATACTGATGAATTACGGTTAAGCCGTGATCTAATTGCCATACCTGAGCGGGAAAAGAACTCGTTTGACACTGTGCTATCGACTTGATCAATGTCCGTTAACCAGATTTTTTGTTAAATTCTATACATAGATTATCTTATCTCTTGCCTGCTCTACCATTAAAAAATTTTGTCATGATTTCTAGACAATTCCCCCAAATATCAGCCTTATCGGTGCTCAGTGATCAGTTATCAGATGTGAGTTTTCGGTTCACTGATTACTGATTACTGTTTACCGCTCCCTAATTAGGGTTTGCTGGATAAATCTAAAAACATTGTTCGATAAGACTTTTAGACTTTTTGTCAATCAAAAAGTGCCAGCGATTGGAGTGATTGGGGGGAAAATTCAGGGACTTTTTCCCTGAAAATTAGGTAATTGACCACCTGAAAATCGCTAAAACCCCACACCCCACACCCCAACCCCCAACCCCCAACCCCCAACCCCCAACCCCCAACCCCCACCGAAAAACTTTTTCAGCAGACCCTAATTACTGTTTACTGTTTACTGATAACTGAAAAACCCCCTATGACAGACAATAGAGATAACTTCAACGAAACTTATAATGCACTAATTGATCGCATTGTCAATCTAACTTTAGAAGGAAAAATTAGGGCTAAATCACAGGTTTATAACCTTTTAGCCGAGGGAGTAAAAAATGGCACAGGAGAAATTTTTGAGCGTTGTTTAACAGAAAAAATGATCCTTACTCGCTCACAGTTAGAAACAAAAATTAAAGCGACTAGGGTTTTGCGTGCCTTGGAAACAATCGAAAGTGAATGGGAAAAATATCAAAAAAACAATCAGCAAAATTCTCTCACTGCAGCGGCGATCGATAATCTGGTGAAAATCGATCGAGAGGATCGTTTACTGACTTTAGTAAATTTAATTGATCCCAATCAAAATAATGCTTTAACCCTAGAACAATTGCAACAGTTAGCCAAGAATTTACAGACAATTTCTCAGCAGCGGGGAGAAGCGGATTTATGGCAAATTGCCACAGGGATTAATTTGGGGTTAAATACTTGGTCAAATTTATCGAGTTATCTCACCAGTTGGCTCTACGAACAAAATCGCAATCTTGGTTTTACTAATGATAATGAGCGAGTGACTCCTTGGCAAATTTGGGCAAGTAAAGTTAATCCCTCTTGGTTAAAACGAGTCTTAGAAAGTTTAGCTAATCAACAAGCTTTTGATCCTCTCACTCAAGATTTAACTTTAACCGATTGGGTAGAAACTGCTATTGTTTTTCAATATATCCAAAGAGGACTAATTAACTTTTTTGATCAGCGCATCTATAGCGAAAAATTAGGAGCGAAATTATCCATTTCTACCTTTCTCACCTTCGCTTTAATTTGGTCGCTGTTAACCAATAGTTTCGAGCAAGTTAGTAAAAATTCCCTCTATAGTCGCGGCTGTTTTCAGATGGCTTTACAAATTCTGAGAACCTTTGCTCAGCGGGACTATTTTCCTTTATACGGAGGAATTTTTGCCTCCTTTTCTGGTAGTTATCTCAAGGATGCGTTAGACTATTTATCAATTCCTCTGCGTTATGTGGAAGGCACGGGAGAAAAGGCGAGAATTTTAACTTTAATTGCCTATTCTAATCGCATTCGTGGCGACTATCCACAGGCCAGAGAATGTCATCAACAAGCTTTAGAAATTGCTCGTCAACAACAGGATTCTGCTTGTGAAATAGCTAATTTAAACCATTTATCCCGTCTCAATGCTATCCAGAAAAACTATGCAGAAGCAATTAATTTAAGTCAGAGAGCTTTAATTTTAAGTCGTCAACAGGGTAATAGTTTAGGACAGGCTAACGCTTTAGCTAATTTGGGTTATAGTCAGGTACAGGAAGCGCAACAGTTAGAGAGATATGATCCCGAAATTTATCAAAGTTCGATCGAGTATTTAAACCAGGGATTAAAGTTAGCGGAAAGTCTCCAAGATTGGCAGAGTAAATCCCTTTGTTGTAGCAGTTTAGGTCTAGCATATCTTATCCTCGAAAGACCCCAAGAAGCGATTAATATTCTCCTGCAAGGATTGGAATCGGCCAAATACTACGGAGATGTATATCTGCAAGGTTTATTACTAACTTATTTAGGCGAAGCTTACTATCAAGACAAGAATTTTGAACAGGCAATTTATATGGGTTCTCTAGGAATGTATTGGCTACACGAAATCGGTGCAGTAGAATGGCGACAAGCTGCTAGTCTATTAACGGTTATTCGCGGCAAAAATATCGCAGCTTTTGAGCAGACTTTCAGTCAGGAACGTTCCTCCCTGATTAAGTCCCTTGGAGTGGAAGGCTACCAATATATCTCAGAAATCCTCAGCAAATATCAACAGGGTAATTAGTGAATACACAGCATAACTTATTAATTAATCTCTCGGTACTTTTTCCCCAACCCACAGGAATCAGTACCTACATTCTTAACCTCTTACCCTACCTGAAAAATTTAGAACCAACCCTACTAACAACTAATAGTTATCCCGACTTTAACTGTTATTCTATCCCCAAGGGTCTCGGCCCCGATCGAGGAGCGAAAGGTCATTTAAAACGCTTACTCTGGACTCAGTTTCGGTTATCGTCAATTTACCGACAATTAAACGCCAATTTACTCTTTTCTCCCCTCCCAGAAGCACCGATAAATTCTCCCTGTTGCTTTGTCGTCATGGTACACGATTTAATTCCCCTGCGGTTTCCCAGTTTTACTTCCCCCTTAACTCACTATTTCCGTTATTATGTGCCGCAGGTATTACAACAGGCAAAACATATTATCTGCAACTCTCAGGCAACGGCCAAAGATATCACTGAATATTATCAAATTCCCGCCGATAAAATTACTTCTATTCCCCTAGCCTACGATAATCATCACTTTCGCCCTATTGAAGATAATAAGCCAGAGCATCCCTATTTTCTCTATCTCGGTCGTCCCAATCCCTATAAAAATTTACCGCGTTTAATCGCCGCTTTTGCCCAACTGCCCCCAGATTTAACAGATTATCATCTTTGGATTGCCGGCAGCTTTGATCGCCGTTATACCCCCAATTTACAACAACAAGCGCGAGAATTAGCCGTCAGCGATCGCATTAAATTTCTCGATTATATCCCCTACGATCACCTACCCAAAGTTATCACTCAAGCCACTGCTTTAGTCTTCCCTAGTCTCTGGGAAGGCTTCGGATTGCCCGTTTTAGAGGCTATGGCCTGCGGTACACCCGTCATTACCTCAAATTTGTCATCTTTGCCCGAAGTCACGGCAACAGCGGCAATTTTAATCGATCCCTATCGAGTCGAGGCCCTAGCCGATGCCCTCAAAATTATCGCTCAAGATCGACAATTACACTCAAAATTAAGTCATCTAGGCAAAAAACGAGCCAATGAGTTTAGTTGGCAAAAAACTGGTCTAGCTACGGCCGCAATCTTAAATCAATATCTAGGGTCTGCTTAACTGACAGCGTTTCCCGTCCAGATGAAGTATAACCTGAGCGGTCATCGTCGGAAAAAGAAAAATAATTTGACAGATCGGCAGCATTTGCTGTAGGATTGATGATCGTGACCTTAATTGGAGAGATGGCCGAGCGGTTGAAGGCGCAGCACTGGAAATGCTGTTTAGGGGTAACTTTAACGAGGGTTCGAATCCCTCTCTCTCCGTCCCCAAAGCACCTCATATCTATGAGGTGCTTTTTATCGAAAATTTGGGTTAAAACCCCGTCCTTTGAGGACGGCTTTAAGCTAAAATGGAAAAAGCGATAACCAAGCTAAAAACTGAACCTTGACCACAGATAGTAGGGGGTTTCGTTCA
>NZ_SFBY01000362.1:0-9827 GCF_007095505.1 Microcystis sp. M_QC_C_20170808_M3Col | reverse complement strand
GACGGAGGTTATAAGGAATGAAACCCTTATAGAGACAGACGTTGCTGCAATTTTTGTCAATTGTTTTTGATCTAGAGCGAACTAATTAATTAAATCTTTTGCCAGATAAGGATTTAGTCGATTTATGCAACCCTATTGAACCATACCAAGTAACGAAGAACCAGAAATTATAACTTTCTTTATCCTCAATTATAACAGTAATTTCTGGATTATTTAATAGGATTAATTCTCCTGCGTACAGACCTTTGCCTCCCTTTCAATCAGGAGCGCAGAACCATTCGCTAAAACCTGGTCGAGTATTGGCTTTTTTTCCTTACTAGATATTTTGGCATTAGCGGGCTATTTCACCTGAAAATATAGACCATTTTCTTGATTACAAAGTAAGAAAAAAACTCGGCGTTGCTGAATCAAGGTATGAATGACAACCTTGCACCCATCCAAAAGTTAGTTTGGGTCTAGGTTTTAAAAATCCCACAAAAGAAGATTCATATCTCAAATCAGCAACGCCAATAGGGTTTGTAGGCGCACGGATTTTCCATTATGAATGTACTATCATGTCAAGTCGCCTTTGTCAAGAGAAAATTTTTTCAAATCAGGATTTAGGATCGATCATCGTTTATGATAGTGTCCTTCAGCAACAACAAAGTTTTAGATACTTTACCGACTGACAGTGCAGAACAACACAATCAGAGTATTCATTCAATCATTTCAATCACAGTTTAGACTGATTATGTGATGGACTATGATTGAAGTGATAAGTGATAACTACAATTATGGATAATTATAGGAGGATGCTGTCTGGACTGTGATTAGGAGAGATTGTTAAATCCCTACAATAATTTTCATTATTTCATCATCAAAAAAGGATTTCAAAAAGTGCCGACCCTTGGAGTGATTGGGGGGAAAATTCAGGGACTTTTTCCCTGAAAATTAGGTAATTGACCACCTGAAAATGGGTAAAACCCCACACCCCAACCCCCAACCCCCACCAACAAACTTTTTGCCGCAAACCCTAATTATGATCAAAAAAGTTAAAATCGCCGATGCTCAAAGCGATTTACCAAGTCTCATTAAATCGGTTACGGAAGATAACAAAATTTATGCCATTGAGAATCAAGAGGATTCTGTAATTTTGATTTCCCCAAAAAACTATGAAAGTTTACAAGAAACCATCGAATTACTATCTATTCCCGATTTAAGAGAAAGCTTACAACTATCTTTACAGCAAATTAATGAAAATCAAACCTATTCTTTTGAGGAAGTTTTGGGAGACATTGATTAATGGTTTATGAAGTCAGCATACAACACAATCATAGTATTCATTTAATCATTTCAATCACAGTTTAGACTGATGATGAACAGAAGTTAATCTATATTCATCGTACTAAAACCCATTATGGCGAATAAGCTAGACCTTGAAAATTCTTGAAAAGAGCGTCTGTAGGCGCACGGCTTTTCCATTATGAATATAATATCATGTCAAGAGGCTTTTGTCAAGAGAAATTTTGACAAAATCCAGTAAAACCTAGGGTGCGTTAGACGGCAAAAACTTCTGCTTTGACTTGAAGCTAACAATCCGTCGTAACGCACCACCTATCATCGACTGTGGTTGGTATAATTATGTGATGGACTATGATTGATTATTGATAAAAGTTGGCTAAATACAACACAATCATAGTATTCATTCAATCATTTCAATCACAGTTTAGACTGATTATTTATTCACCCTTTTGCCTCTTGCCTTTTGCCTGTCATCATAAGTAGTCTATACTCAACGGATTTAGTATTATATTATTCCCAAGAAAGGTACAAATCAGCTAAAAATGTTAAGAAAGCGAGGCAATTTTTCTCTATTACCCCGCCCAAGTAAGTGAATAATTAATCGGGCAATTTATACTGTTCCACAATCTTTTTAGCATATTCAGGAACATGGTTCGCTAATTTTTCAGGATAATTACGTTTAACATAAAGGTAATTACGGGTAAAGTGAGAATCGATGGAAAAGCGAGCGTATTCTAAACCTTTAGGCCCGATTTTTTCAATTACTACTCCCATCATTTTTGCCGCCCACATCGGCAATGTTACACCTTTGTCGTAGGCAGGAATGCTATTTTGTACCGCCGGTTTTCTATCACCACTAGACATAACATCTTGGGTATCTAATTGGTCTTTAACTAACTCTAACATTTCCTTGCCCGTATCATTACGAACGACAATCCATTGCCAGCCAAAAGGCGCGCCCATATAGCCCACAACTAAATCGGCAAGGGAGTTAACATAATCAAAACAAGTCATACAGGAAGGGGCAAAAACATCCTTTAATTTATTAGTCTTTAAGCCAAAAAAGGGAACCATTTCGATCGAGCCGTCTTCGTGTTTAAAGTGTACCCGAAAATCCTGCATAAATTCGTAATGAACCACGGTTTCTGGGGAACGACTGGTAGTTTCTAGAAACTTTTGCAGTCCTGAGCGGGTGACATTATCGACGCAGGGAGTTCCTAAGACATACAATTTTTCTAAGCCTAATTTTTTTTCTACTGCTCTTAGGGCTTGAATTTGACAACCAACTCCGATAACTAATAACCGTTTCATGCCCGATTTTTCAATTTCTTCTAGGACTGATAAATTGGGAGAAAGAGTCGGTTTATTAACTTTAGCGGCAAGGATTTCTTCAGTGGTACGGGCGAGAATCGGTTGCGGTTGAAAGCGATCCTCGGCGGTATTCTGCACACAAACCACCCCTTCTACCAAACCACGATCGAGCATTTCACAGGCAATTGTACTGACAATTCCTGTCCATTGCGCCCCGGAGATGGCTTGTTTTTTCTTGGCAGCCATCATCTCTTGATGAACACCAAAATAGAGATCATTTTCCTGATTTAAGTCGCGACTTTTGCCGTGTGCTTCTGCTTCTAAATCGGCGATTTGTTGATTCAGAAAAGCACAAGCTTCTTTAACATAGTGAATATAATAAGTGTCACAAAGTCCGCACTCGCTACACAATTCTTTGGCAGGACGACGACTATTGGGTTTGAGGGCTTTGGCTTTTAGGTGTGGCGCAAGCGAGTTCATAATCTTAAAAGGCAACTAGGTCAAGGGTTTTTTCTATCGATCGTTTACCTTACCGCATTCGATCGCTTTGTTACCAATCTTTTTAAAGAAATGTAACGATTACCTGGAATAGGATCAGAGCAAAGCTTCTAAGGTGGCGACGACGGAAGCCGCTAAAGCTTCTAAATCATAACCGCCTTCTAAGCCAAAAAGCAGCGGTTTATTGAGAGTTAAGAGGTATTTCGTTAAAATTCCATAATCTTGTGGTTGTAAACAAATGCCCGCCAGAGGATCCGCTTGATTGGCATCATATCCAGCACTAACAATCACTAAATCCGGTTGAAAATTTTTCAGAAAAGGTATGACTTGCCCCTCAAAATGTTCTTGATAATCTTTAATGGTACTTCCCGCCGGTAAGGGAATATTCAAAACATTATCAAACTCCCCTTTTTCTCTCGCTTCTCCCGTGCCGGGATAAAAGGGGAATTGATGGAGGGAACAATAGGCAATCTGGGGATGATTTTCGACTATATCCTGGGTGCCATTGCCGTGATGCACGTCCCAATCAAGAATCGCTACTTTTTGCACTCTTTTGTTTTCTAAAGCATAATAGGCGGCAATAGCAGCATTAGAAAACAGACAGAAACCCATGCCATAATTAGAAGTGGCATGATGACCGGGAGGACGGGCTAAAATAAAGGCAGGATCGCCGGTGGATAAGACTCGATCGACTCCATCTAACCAGCCACTAACCGCTAGTAACGCCACATCGTAACTACGGGCAGAAACGGGAGTATCTGCATCCAATCTTCCACCGCCCCGTTGACAAATTCGCCGCAATCTATCAACATAATCTTGATTATGAACTTGTTTTATCAAAGGGATTACTTCGTCACGAATTTCGATCGGTGTCGGTAAATGCCATGTTAATTTTGACTGCCATTCTGTTTGTTTTAAAGCTCCGACAATTGCCGTTAAACGCGCCGCTTTTTCGGGATGGTAAATACCTGTATCGTGATCGAGAAATTCATCGGAATAGATAATCGAGATCATAATCAAATTACTGCTTAACTCGTTGGTTTTTGAGCAACCTAATGGTTTTAATCTACCAGAAAAGCAGCGGCTTGAGGGGCTATAGTGAAAAAACTTTACTGATTGGGTCACTTTGGCCGGATGATGCAATTATCTTTCCCTAAGGTGACAGGAAAAAAATGCTGACAAATTTTCGGAAATTTCAACTAGAAGTTAATGGCATTACTATCAATGGTATCAAAGGTGGGCGCGGTTTTCCGCTGCTTTTGCTCCATGGTTATCCCCAAACCCATCAAATGTGGCATAAAATTGCCCCCCGATTAGGGGCCAATTTTACGGTTATCGCCACGGATCTGCGCGGCTACGGGGATAGCGATAAACCCTTACCCCTAGAGGATTCTAGCAATTATTGCAAGCGAGTCATGGCCCTCGATCAGGTGTTGCTGATGGAAAAATTGGGTTATCAGGAGTTTTATCTGATCGGCCACGATCGAGGGGCGCGAGTTTCCCACCGTCTCGCCCTTGATTTTTCCGAAAAGGTAAAAAAACTCGTTTTACTCGATATAGCCCCAACGCTGGCGATGTACGAGGCTACCAATCAAACTTTTGCTACTGCCTACTATCATTGGTTTTTCTTGATTCAGCCTTCCCCTTTTCCTGAAACCCTGATCGCCGCTAATCCCGATTATTATCTGCAACATTGCTTGCAAAGTTGGGGGCGAGATTTTAGCGCTTTTACAGAGGAAGCTTTGGGGGAATATCAGCGTTGTTTTCGAGATTTGAGGACAATAACCGCCACCTGTGCCGATTATCGGGCTGCCGCTACCATCGATTTAGAGCATGATCGTCAGGATTTAGACCGGAAAATTTCCTCCCCCCTCTTGGTTCTTTGGGGAGAAAAAGGTTTCATTGCGCGTCAATACGATGTGATCGCTCTTTGGCAGCAGCGAGCTAATCAAGTCACTGGACAGGCGATCGCCAGTGGTCATTTTTTACCGGAAGAAGCACCGGAAGAGACGGGACAGGCGATCGAGGATTTTCTTCAATAAGTAAAGATATTGACAGCATAATTCTCCCAGTTAGGAGTGAGATTTTTCAATCAATTACCGATCAAATATTATTATGCAAATGCTAAAATATTCCCTGATTGTCCCCATCTATAACGAGGAAGAAACTATTGCCGAACTATATCGCCGGGTGAGTGCCATCATGAATAATTTAGATGGGGAGGTAGAATTAATCCTAGTAAATGATGGTAGTAAAGATAGTTCCTTAAAACTGCTGCGAGAACTGCACAAAGCTGATTCACGAGTGTGTTATATCAGTTTCGCCCGCAATTTTGGTCATCAAGCGGCGGTGACAGCTGGACTTAATTTTTGCCGAGGACAAGTAATTATTGTTTTGGATGCCGACCTGCAAGATCCGCCCGAATTAATTCCCCAAATGATTGAAAAATGGCAAGAGGGGTATCAAGTAGTTTATGCCCAAAGAACCAAAAGAAAACAAGAAAGTTGGTTTAAAAAACTGACGGCCTATCTCTTTTATCGTTTGCTTAAAAGACTAGCCGATGTGGATATTCCCGCCGATACAGGAGACTTTTGTTTAATGGATCGTCAGGTAGTAGATCTATTAAATTCTCTCCCAGAAAGAAATCGTTATATTCGTGGGTTGCGCGCTTGGATTGGCTTTCCACAAACTGCGGTTAAATTTGAGCGGGATGCGCGCTTTGCCGGGGAAGTAAAATATACCTTTAGCAAATCATTATCTTTAGCTATTAATAGCCTAGTATCTTTTTCTCGTGTCCCCTTACGTTTTGCTACCTATCTAGGATTATTTTCTGCCCTGATATCTTTGATTATGGCTCTGTTAGTATTATATTGGCGTTTACAGCAGCCCAACTCACCGATCACTGGTTTTGCCACGATTATGATCGCTATATTTTTTCTGGGTTCTGTACAGCTAATTAGCATCGGAATACTAGGAGAATATATCGGCAGAATTTACGAGGAAGTTAAAGGCAGACCCACCTACACAATTGCTGAGTTAGCTGGCTTACAAATTTCTTGATTCTTGTCAGTAAGAATCGCTAATTTTTTGCTGTTTTGCCCATCTAGATAAAACTTGATCCTCCCTAGCGATCGCTACTCATGCGGCCTTGGCGGAGAGTTTTTGGGTCTTGGAGAATCTCTGGACAATAACGATCGAGCATTCTTTGCCAGCGACGGACAGGATCACAATCCCCGGTGACAGAGACAAGACGACCAAAAACGGAATTTTTTAGCCCAGTTTCACAGGGACGAAATTTCATTTCTGTTAGCTGGACTGATAGCTGATTGGAATCGCTAATAATTTTCTTGCGGATTTGTGGCACCAGGATTTTCTTGGTAGGAAAGGCTGTTACCAAACTCGAATTCCTGTCCGTAGGCTTCCTCTCCGTGTTGAGGCACATCTAACCCTTCTGCTTCCGTATTCGGTTTAACCCGCAGATCCATGAATAAACTGAGAACTTTCAGGATGACAAAAGTACCCACGGCAGCAAAGATATAAGTAGCAGCAACGCCAACAAATTGCGTCCAGACTAAGCCTGGGTTGCCAAATAGTAAACCGTCATTACCCGAAGAATTAACCGATTTAGTCGCAAAAACCCCCGTAAGGATTGCCCCTACCGTTCCACCCACACCATGGACGGGATAGGTATCCAAAGAGTCATCAAAGCGCAATTTTGCCCGCAGACTAACCGCAAAAAAACAGCTAAGGGCAGTGATCGAACCAATGAGAATCGCCCCGATCGGCAGCACATAGCCGGCAGCGGGAGTAATACCCACTAATCCCCCTAAAAATCCACTAGCAATACCGATCGCCGTCGGTTTACCCCGTAAAATCCATTCTATAAGCATCCATGTCAAACCACCGGCCGAAGCGGCGATCGTGGTATTAACAAAAGCTGTCGTGGCTAGGGAACTAGAGGAAAGCGCGCTACCACCATTAAAACCAAACCAACCGAACCAGAGTAAACCGATACCTAGGAGAACAAAAGGCACATTATGGGGTGCATAGGCTTGGACACCAAAACTACGCCGCGGACCGATCATCCAGGCGGCCACCAGTGCAGAAATCCCGGAACTAATGTGAACAACGGTTCCACCGGCGAAATCCAGCGCCCCAGTGGCCGCCAACCAACCCTTACCCCAAACCCAGTGAGCTAGGGGAGAATAGATAAAGGTGGACCAAAGCAGTAAAAACCAAAAATAGGCTTTAAAGTTGACCCGTTCCACGATCGCACCCGAAATTAAAGCCGGGGTGATGATCGCAAACATCATCTGATAGACCATAAACACTTGATGGGGAACGGTGGGTGCATAACCGATATTGTCAGGTGTGGCCGCAGTGACACCGTTAAGAAAAATCCAATCTAGTCCCCCGATAAAAGCTTCGATCCCTTCGCCAAAACCACTTTTACCCGGGGTGACATCGAAAGCGAGACTATAACCCCAAAGCACCCAAGTTACACCGATGACGCCCATGGCCACCAAACTCATCATCATGGTGTTGAGGACGTTACGGGAACGTACTAAACCCCCATAAAAAAAGGCCAGTCCGGGGGTCATTAATAAAACTAAAGCTGAGGAGATCAGCATCCAAGCTGTATCCCCAGCACTAATCGGATTGGGGGGAGCGGCGGTGATGGTTTCCGCAAAAACTGGGGCAACTCCGCCATTGAATCCCAGTCCCAGCAAAAGTACGGTTATTCCTACGATCTTTTTCATTGTCGGTTGGTGGTTAGTAGCAAGATTAATTTTTTCTGTCCGTAAAGAGACAAAAACCGAAAGAGAAAAGGTTTAGAAGGCAATTATAGCCATTGATCGCATCGGGGCGAGGCCTTCTTCTTTTTCTCTTTAACTTTGTCGGGTATCAATTAATCTATCTTTACAAGGTTTAACCTAACGAGTGCTAGGCGTTTCCATGTCAACACTGGAAGCATAATAGCTACCAGCGACGATATCGGACTCCTTGACGAAACCGCTATAGGCTTCCATGCCGTGTTCGCCTATATCCAGACCTTCCAATTCTTCTTCGGGAGTAACACGAATACCGAGGGTAGCCTTGAGGATTGTCCAAACAATACCACTAACAATCAGGGTAAATGCCCCTACTGCTACAATCCCGATAATTTGGTTAATCAACAGTTGGAATTGACCGGTGATTAAACCGGCATCTTTGTTGAAGATACCGACGGCTAAAGTTCCAAACACACCACAGACGAGGTGAACGGAAGTCGCACCCACCGGGTCATCAATTTTCAGGTTATCGAAGAAACCCACCGAGTAAACCACGACTACGCCGGCGATTAAACCGATGATTGCCGCCGACCAATAGGATACACCATCACAACTGGCAGTAACGGCTACTAAACCGGCCAGAATACCGTTAATAATCATCGAAAGGTCGGGTTTACCATCTTTGAACCAAGCGGTAAGGGTAGCGGCAATGCCACCCGCGGCCCCGGCGAGGTTAGTGGTGACAGCGATATAGGGTACAGTTTCATTAACCGCTAAAGTAGAACCGGGGTTAAAACCAAACCAGCCAATCCAGAGAATTAAACAACCCAGGGTTGCGATACTCATGTTATGGCCGGGTAAGGCACTGGTGCGACCGTTAATGTATTTACCCATTCTCGGGCCGAGAATTGCCGCCCCAGTTAAAGCAGACCAACCACCCACCGAGTGAACCACCGTCGAACCGGCGAAGTCTTTAAAACCAAGGTCGGCTAACCAACCGCCACCCCAAACCCAGTGACCAGTGATCGGGTACATGATACCGACAATAATTAAGCTAAAAACTAGGAAATCGACGAATTTAATCCGTTCTGCCACTGCCCCAGATACAATGGTGGCTGCCGTTCCCGCGAAAGCGACTTGGAACAGGAAGAACACCGAGGTGGGCAAAGAGGCAGGCATGACGTAGGTGGCAGGATCGCTACTGCTGAGGAACCAACCTCCTGCACCGAAAAATTCGTTACTGACAGACCCAAACATCAGCGAGAAACCGATCGCCCAAAATGATATGGTGGAGAGGGCGAAAACGATCAGGTTTTTGGCGAGAACGTTAACGGCGTTTTTCTGGCGACAGAATCCCGTTTCTAGCATCGCAAAACCTGCGTTCATAAAGATCACGAGGATGGAGGCAATTAAAACCCAGATTGTATTGAGGGCGTTTTGGACATCTTCGGGGGTTAAGGGTTTCGCCTCTTGGGCTTGTACGGCTGTGTTCCAAACCACAAAAATAATCGCGGACAAAGGAACACAGGCTAACCAGACAGGGTTAATTTTCGGTAATAAACCGACAAGTTCCCCAGATTTTCGAGCAATTCGTTTCATCGTTAATTCGTTGACTTTGTTGAGTTAGTAGGTCGATTCATTACTTTTGAGAATAATTACCGAGCAATTATGTCCTTTCCACCGCTAAATCCTAGGAACATAGGTCAATCATTTCAGAAGACCAAACACCTAGGGATTTATCTTGATCTGTGAGTAGTCAATGCTTTTCGATCTTTGTTTTTTTGATCTGAGATTTCTGTATCCTCTGATACGTTTCACTTTAAAATAGCAATAGTAGAGAAGTTATGGCTCTTCTGGTTTCTGTGTGGAAACGAGGTCTATACTGATAGTTTCTTCCACAAAATAGTCCTAAAAGTCTTGCCCAGTAAACATTTCACGATTCTATAAGCAAAAATTATCACACAA
>NZ_SFBY01000361.1:0-9585 GCF_007095505.1 Microcystis sp. M_QC_C_20170808_M3Col | reverse complement strand
TCGATGACCATTTTTATTGATGTGATGGCTTTGACATTCTGGGCATTTCATTGTTCTTTCTGCTTATTTTATTTTTCATTTATTTTACCTCATCATCTCTTAATCTGACAACGCCAAATTTTCGATGACAAGGAACAACTCAGGCAACAAGCAAGAGTGGAGAGAACCTTCGTCTATTAGAAGGCAGTGCCACCAGTGTACAGCAGAGAATAGCCAAAAAGTAGTTAGCAAAATAAATCTGGCTCTTCGGTTTGTAGCGATTTTTGTCAATTGTTTTTGATCTAGAGCGAACTAATCAATTAAGTCTCTTGCCAGATAAGGATTTAGTCGATTTATGCCCCCCTATCGAACCATACCAAGTAACGAAGAACCATAAATCTTAACATTACCTGGGTTCGGGTTAAGCAGATTATCGCCAAGTCCCAAAATATTCTGATTTAGGAATTTGCCTTATTTCTCAACTTCCCCCATATAAATATAGTAGCTATGACTAAAAGTCTTACAGAGCTTGAGTTAAAGCAATGTAATACCAATAAACTACTCTAGATACAGTCAACGGTACAGCCATACTTCCCACTTCCGACTCATAGTGACAGAAGAGGGCTATAATTAATCTTAATAGACAGTCGATCAAGAGAAGCAATATGTTAAATGCAGTGGAATTTAAAGCAAAAATCAAACAAGGTATTATCGAAATTCCTGAAGAATACCAACAGGACTTGAGGGAAGACAGCGAAGTGCAAGTTATTGTGATCAAACAAACGACAAATATAACGAAGTCAGAACTTAAAAATGAGAGAGTTATCGATGATTTAACTGAAAATCCTGTCAAAGTCTCTGGATTCCTATCTCGTGATGAAATTTATAATCGCCAATCGTAATTAAAAATGGTAACCAGCTTTATTGATACTAATATTTGGCTTTATCGGCTCTTTGAAGATCAACGGATGGAAGTTTTAGAAAGAGAGAGAAAGCGTATTCTTGCCACTTCTATTACTGAAGAGTCGGGCTTAATTGTTAGCACTCAAGTTATTAATGAAATTTCCATTAATTTGCTTAGAAAAGCTAAGTTTCAGGAAGAGAGAATTAGCTCTATCAATCGAGAACTTTACAATCGTTGTCGAGTGGTAGAATTTAACTTAAAAATTCTTGAATCTGCTTCTAATCTTCGTACTCAATACAGTTTTTCTTTTTGGGATAGTTTAATTGTAGCTAGTGCCTTAGCAACCGATGCTAGTCTTCTTTACTCTGAAGATATGCAGGATGGATTAATAATATCCCATCAACTAACTTTAATTAATCCCTTTCGATCGAGTTGATTATCAGTATGATATTATTGAATTAGTTATTTAATCAATAGTGATGAATAGGCAACAAAAGCGAGTTTTATCCCTATTTTCTGGCTGCGGGGGAATGGACTTAGGATTAGAGGGAGATTTTTGGGTACATCAAGACTGTGTTAATGAAAATATCCATCAAGATTGGATAGTAGAAAGACGGGAACCATGGCTAAAACTACCGCGCACTACTTTTGAAACTGTCTTTGCTAATGATATAACTAAAGCTGCTCATAATGCTTGGATTCCCTACTTTGAAAAAAGGGGTAAAAAGAATGTATTTCACTTGGGGAGTATTGTAGATTTAGTCAAACAAGCAGAAAAAGGAGAGTTTCAGTTTCCCAGTAATATCGATGTAGTAACGGGAGGTTTTCCCTGTCAAGATTTTAGTATTTCAGGAAAAAGAAAGGGGTTTAATTCTCACAAAAGTCACACGGGGAAACTACTAGATGAGAGTGAAGATAGTTTTCAGGATAATCGCGGGAAACTCTATCATTGGATGAAAAGAGTTATTGAATTAACCTTACCTAAAGTTTTTATTGCTGAAAATGTCAAAGGTTTAATCTCTTTAGCTAATGTTAAAGATATTATAGAACAGGATTTTAGTGCCATTGGTAAAGATGGATATATAGTTATCCCTAAACTTCTCTTTGCTCCCGATTACGGAATTCCCCAAACTAGGGAAAGAATTATCTTTATTGGTTTAAATAAAACCTATTTAAAAGCGACAGCGATAGCACATCTAGAAAATAATGATATTTTTCCCCGTCCAACCCATGAATTTAAAACTTACAGTACAGTGGGTCAGATATTATCAGGTTTAGCAGAACCGGAAGATGAGTTATTTGACCTCTCACAAAAAAGCTACTCAAAAGCTAAATATTATGGTAAAACTCAGGGACAAATCGAGGTTAATTTACAGGGTTTAAGTCCGACTATTCGCTCGGAACATCACGGTAATATTGAATTTAGGAGATTATCTTTAGAATTAGGAGGAAAGATAGTTAATGAGTTAGAAGCAGGGTTAAAAATGAGACGTTTAACTGTGCGGGAATGTGCGAGAATACAGACTTTTCCCGATGATTTTCAATTTGTGCGTCAACAAAACAAGGGAGATGAAAAATATTCACTTTCGGCTACGGATGGTTACAAACTAATTGGTAATGCTGTGCCACCTTTACTTGCTTACCACATGGCTAAACATTTAGAAAATCAATGGGATTATTTGTTTGAAGATATTTATTCAGCTACCCAAAATTTATGTGTAGCATTGCCTTAATAATTTCTGCTAATTATAAATTATGAATTATGAAGTGGGGAGAATAAATAAAAATAATCTCCTGACGACCGACTCCTCAAAATCCCAACTTTACACCTCACCCTTAAGATAACTGCTATGGTCTGATACTAAATCCGGTTATTAAAAACTGATTATTTATTCACCCTTTTGCCTGTCCTTATAAGTAGGGTTTGCTGAATAAATCTAAAAACCTTGTTGGATAATATTTTTAGGCTTTTTTGAAATCAAAAAGTGCCAGCCATTGGAGTGTTCGGGGGGGAAATTTAGGCACTTTTTCCCTGAAAATTAGGTAATTGACCCCCTGAAAATGGGTAAAACCCCACACCCCACACCTCACACCCCACACCCCACACCCCACACCTCACCCTTAAGATAACTGCGATAATCTGAGTTCGGAATCAGGGAAAACTGCAAAATTTCCCTAACCCGAACTAACCTTGATTACAAAACCTTATGGGTGTGAGAATGTTGTTTGACGTTATCCTCCGTCCGCACCACATGAACAGCATTCAAGATGCGTTTTTTCTCTAGGGAAAAGTTTAAATCGTCTTTTTGGCTGCCCAAGGGGATTAACCCTTGCAGGTGGGGTTGATTTTTATAGGTGCGAGTGGCCGCAATCGCCCTTTCGACAAAATTCTCGCATAATTGGGTATTATCGGGAAAATTACTGGGTATTTGAGGATTATCGTCCTGAAAAACCTCTCCTAAACTCATGGCGCGGGCAAATTCGTAGGAAGTGGGAATTCCTTTGACAATTGCCTCTAGGGCTGCCGAGGGAATCGGTTCTAACACCGCCACTTTTTCTAATTCTCCCTCCTGTTTGAGAAAACAAATCGCTAAACCGAATACACAATAATCATCTTTTGTCAAGTCAGAAATGTTTAAGAATTGTGTCGCTGTGGCCATTATTTTTATCCTGAGTCGCTCTTTATCTAATCTTGCGGGCGATGAGCGATCGAATCAAGGTTTTTATTAAGAGATATGAAGGAGAAAAATTTAGCTGGGTTGGGCTGCGCTAACCCACCCCCAGACGGAAAAAACTGATAGCTGTTAGACTAGAAACCAGCCGATTAACTGATAAACCAGCTTTATGTCACCCACTCTACTCATCTCCAAAGAACTCCCCACCCTGAAATATAATCCTAGTCTGGAGCGCTTTGATAGCTCTTGGGCGGCTCCCTTGTCCACTCTCCTAGGACTGGGACGGGCTGCCGGGGCAACTTTTATCGAATTTTTCCTCGAAAGAGTCAACTATATCAGTTGTTTAGCCGAAGATGACACCATCACCAGTCTCTCACCGAAACTATCTACAGGGGCAGGAATCCGCCTTTTTCGCGGTAAAGCTGATTGTTATGTCAGTACCAACGATTTAAGCTTCCAAGGCTTAAAAAATGCCCTAGAAAAAGGTTTATCGATTCTCGGTTTAAACCTAC
This sequence comes from Microcystis sp. M_QC_C_20170808_M3Col, assembly GCF_007095505.1. Lineage (NCBI taxonomy): Bacteria > Bacillati > Cyanobacteriota > Cyanophyceae > Chroococcales > Microcystaceae > Microcystis > Microcystis sp. M_QC_C_20170808_M3Col. Next base: position 5,515 of record NZ_SFBY01000361.1, on the reverse strand, counting down.
CCGGTCCTAACGCGTATATTCCCGAAATCAATCTGGAAATGTTCCGGGATTATGCCACGGTCAAAAACAAAGATATTTGGCTGAATAATTGCAGTTCTTTGGGAGAAATGGGTGATATTCTGCTAACTGCTAACCTTCAACTCAATCAGAAAGCCTCTCACGTCCAATCTCGTCGCGCCGCTTATTTTCGCGATTGGCAAGAAGTTTTAGTTGCCGCTAGTGATGGCACTTTTGCCCGGGATATTCGCCTCACCCAATCGGTGGGCTATAATCTCCTCTGTGCCGATGGAACTAATCGTTCTAGCATTGGTAAACGGTTGGGTAGTACCAGTAATCCCGATTTTCTGCGGACGTGGAATGCCGAGGAAGCGGCGGCAGAAGTGGCCGCATCGGCGGGTAAAATGCTTTACGCTGACTATGTAGAATCCGGCAGTTATCCCATCGTCATGGCCAATGAATTTGGCGGTGTTATCTTCCACGAAGCCTGTGGACATTTGCTAGAAACTACCCAAATCGAACAAAAAACCACACCCTTTCTCGATAAAAAAGGCGAAAAAATCGCCCACGAAAACCTGACGGCTTGGGACGAAGGATTATCCGATAAAGCTTTCGGTACTATCGATATGGACGATGAGGGAATGCCGGCCCAGCGTACTCTCCTAATTGAAAATGGTATCCTAAAAAACTTCATTGCCGATCGCACTGGTTCAATGAAAACCGGTCATCCGCGCACAGGTAGCGGTCGCCGTCAAAACTACACCTATGCCGCCGCTAGTCGGATGCGGAATACCTACATCGCTCCCGGGGAATATACCCTCGATAATCTCTTTAATTCCATTGATAAAGGCATTTATTGCAAAAAAATGGGCGGTGGTAGTGTGGGGGCCACGGGGGAATTTAATTTCGCCGTCGAGGAAGCTTATCTTATCGAAAACGGCAACCTGACTAAACCCCTGAAAGGCGCGACTTTAATCGGTTCAGCTAAGGAGATTATGAATAAAATCTCTATGTGTTCCCAAGATTTAGGTCTAGCGGCGGGTTTTTGCGGTTCCGTCAGTGGTAGCGTTTATGTCACCGTTGGTCAACCCCATTTAAAAGTAGATTCTATTACCGTTGGCGGTCGTTAATCATGGCTTTAGTAATCCTCTACTATTTCCTCATTGCCATCATGATAGTGGGGATAATTGGCGAACTGCTGCCCGCTGTCCCCGGCATGAGTTTGATTTTAATCGCCATGCTGGTATGGGGTTTCGTCACCAAATTCGCGGGGATGGGGGTCGCTTTAGCCGTGGCCTTTGTTATCCTTCTCCTCAGTCTGGGGGTGGAATTCCTCGCTAGTTATCTCGGCGCCCAAAAAGTTGGGGCCAGCAATTGGAGTCAAATCGGGCTAGTAGTGGGCTTATTAGCGGGAATATTCGGGCTTTTACCCGCTTTACCCATTGGCGGCCCAATTATCGGCTTATTTGTCGGTCCGGTGGTGGGAGCTTTTTTGGGAGAATACGCCTATCGTCGCGATTTGGAATTAACCCCCCGTTTGCAACAATCCCTAAAAGTCTGTGTCGGTATCGTCGTCGGTACAGTTATCGGTCACGTTGCTAAAGCTATGCTGGCCACGGCCGCCGTTATCGTCTTTATTGTCACCACCTGGCCTAATTTAGCCAATTTAGGCTAAGTATAGCTATCAGCCGTCAGGAGACAGGATTCAGCTTTTATTTATTCTCCCCATCACCCCAACCCCCAACCCCCAACCCCCAACCCCTAACCCCCCATAAATCTATGCCAAAAGTTGAAGATATCGCCCAAATCGCTAATTCTAGCGCCCAAGCTTTAGGAATTGCTAAATACGACATCTATGGTTCTTCTGTCGATGAAACCGATGTGGATGTGTTTCAAGGGGAACCCAAACAGGTACAAGCTTCCAATCGTTCCAGCGTTATCGTTCGCGTCTGGAATCGGGATAATCAAGTTGGTGTCACCTCGACCACCGATGTGGACCCGGTGGGACTGCAATTAGCCCTGAAAACCGCCCAAGAAGCCAGCTTTTTTGGCGTTAAGGAAAATGTCCCCGATTTTAGTCCCGCGGCCACTGCACCTACCACAGAAGTGGCCAGCGAAATGTCTAATCAAGCAGCTGTATCCACTCTCATCGATAAGTTATTAGCCGCCGAAAAATCTTTACTAGCGGCCCATCCGGCTATTGCCAGTGTTCCCTATAACGGTTTGGGACAACAGCAGGTCAGACGTTTTTATCTCAATAGCGACGGGGCAATGCGTCAGGAAGCGCGTAGTTATGCCAGTGTGTATTTATACACCAAAACCGAACAGGAAGGCAAAAAACCCCGCAGCGCCGGCGCTTTTCGGGTCAGTCCGGGCCTGGAAAAATTAGATATCGATGGTTGCATCGAGGAAGCGATTACCAAAACTGTTAGCCATCTGGACTATCAACCGATTATCACGGGTAAATATTTAGTGGTTTTTGCCCCTCGCGCCTTTTTGAGTCTAATGGGAGCATTTTCTAATCTGTTTAATGCCCAAAATGTCCTTGATAAACAGAGTCTTTCTACTCCAGAATCCCTAGGAACACAAATCGCAGCCACTGCCTTAAATTTGTGCGATGATGCCCTCCATCCGGCTAATGTTGCCGCCGAAACTTTTGATAGTGAAGGCACTCCCACCCATCGTGTGGAATTAATTAAAGAGGGGATTTTGAGTAATTTTCTCCATAGCACGATTACCGCTAAACGGATGAATACGGAACCCACTGGCAACGGTAACATTGGGTCAAAAGTAACGGTTAGTCCCCATTTTTATCACGTTTTTGCTAGTGCTAATCAACCAAAGAGCTATTCTTTGGAAACAGCAGAAAATGTGGTTTTAATTGATAGTTTACAGGCACTTCATGCAGGAGTTAATTCTCTACAAGGTTCCTTCTCTTTGCCGTTTGATGGTTGGTTAGTTAACAAAAATGAGCGCGTTAGCATCGATTCCGCTACCGTAGCCGGAGATATTTTAACACTGCTGAAATCGATTGTTTATCTGGAACCAGAAGCAGTTATCACTCCCAGTGGTGTTTGTCCCTACGTTTGGGTAGAAGGTTTATCAATCACAGGAGAAGCTTAACACTATACCGGAGCAAAAATAGGGGGTATTAATCAGGGTAATACCCCCGCAAAGTGGGCAAGCTGTTGACTATCCAAATTACTTCTTAAACTGCACCAGAATTGGGACCGGGGAGAATAAATAAAAATAATCTCCCATCTCCCCAAAACGAAAACTTCATACCTCACCATTAAGATAACTGCTATAAGAACTATTTTTCAGCCGGGGGAAACCAATTATCATCTAATGTTTGTTCGAGGGATATATGAGCGTCTGAATTGAGGGAAAAAAGCTGAGAAACCGATTTAATCGCCACTGGATAAACCTTATCATACATAACTGCTAATTCTGGCCGTAAGCTGGGACTGTCTTCTAAACGCTGCTGAATTTGGGCGCGAAAATTGACTATTGCTGCCGCCCAATGATTACCTGACCGTTTTTTTTCTTCTTGCCAATAAGCCAGCTTTAAAAGATGTTCGATAAGACGGGTTAACAGACTCATTAAAGCTCGTCTATCACTTTTCCCCATACTCTCGATTTCTTCAATTAAATTATCCCAATCCACCTGCTCAAAATTACGCTCTTGTAACTGTTTTACCGTCTCTTTTAGCCATTGATTATAATCAGTTTCGTAGGCAGTTGACGACATAATTTAACTCTCCATAGAAAATTACTTAGTAGATTAAGAAAGGTTAATGGGTGTATCCATTGATAGATAGGGTTTTTCGGCTATTGTAGTAGATATCTATGGGGGAAATCCAGATATATTCTAGAACGTGAGGTGTGGAACCTGACGCGATTGCCCATAAAAATGCCAGGTTTTTGAACGTGGACTCGTTGAACCAAGAATCCCGAAGTGCTTAGTGGGGTGGGAGTATCAATCAGATTCTCTAAAGAAACCCGCTTTCTGACTTGCAGTAAGATTGAGGGCATAGTATGGCAATTTTGCAAGCGATGAAGGCAGCAGCAGTTATTGAACAGTACAAAAACGGGCGGCGGGATTTCCGGGGGGAATCCTTGCGGGGTGGTAATTTTCGCGGCGCGGACTTAGCGGGGGCGGATTTCAGTGGCTGTGATATACGCGGGGCAAATTTTAGTCGGGCGAATTTGACGGGGGTGAAGTTTGCTGGGGCGACGGCGGGATTGCCGAAGCGCTGGGTGGTGATTTTGTTAGGGTTGGCTTTGGTGTTAATTGTGATTTCGAGTTTTTTTTCCCTCGTAGCCGCTTATCTGGTGAGCTTAATTTTTGATTCATCCAGTACACAAAACCAAGTTGCTGGTTGGTCCACCTTAATTTTTCTCATCTGTTTTTGCGCTGTCACTTGGCGTAAAAATATTTTGGCCGGAGTCGGAGCCTTCGCCTTCGCCTTCGCCTTCGCCGTAGTCTTCGCCGGAGCCGTAGCCGGAGCCGTAGCCGGAGCCGGAGCCGTAGCCGTAGTCGTAGCCGGAGCCGTAGCCGTAGTCTTCGCCGGAGCCGTAGCCGTAGCCGTAGTCGTAGCCGTAGCCGTAGTCGTAGCCCTAGCCGTAGCCGTAGCCCTAGCCGGAGCCGGAGCCGGAGCCGTAGCCGTAGTCGTAGCCCTAGCTGGAGCCGGAGCCGTAGCCGGAGCCGTAGCCGTAGCCGTAGCCGTAGCCGTAACCGGAGCCGGAGCCGGAGCCGTAGCCGTAGCCGTAGCCGTAGCCGTAGCCTTGACGCTATTTTACTTTTGCCTCGGTTGGTTGACCCTCAAACAGGAAAGCCGAGATCCTTGGTTGCGTCAAATTGTGATAGCCTTTGCTGCTATTGGTGGCACATCCTTTTTTCAAGCTAATTTAACCGAGGCAGATTTCACGGGTGCGAGGTTGAAAAATACCAACTTCAACCGCGCCATCCTGAAAAAAACCCGCTTCCAGCAGGCAATTAAATTGGAATTAGCCCGCCCCGGCAATACCTTGTTAGTCAATCCCCAGGTTAGGGATTTCCTGATTGATTCCCGCACCGGAGCCGGAAAAGACTTTGCCCAAGCCAATTTACGGGGGGCATACCTAGACGGGGCAAACCTGCAAACTGCCAACTTGCGCCTAGCGAATATCAGTGAAGCCAGCTTGCAATACGCCAACCTTGCGGGGGCAAACCTCACCGAAGTCAACGCCGTCAATACCGATTTGCGCCATGCTACTCTGACGGGTGCTTGCGTGGAAAATTGGAATATTGATGCCACCACCCAACTGGATGAGATTGACTGCCAGTATATTTACCTGCTTAATGGGCAAAAAGAACGCCGCCCCAGCAGTGGTGAATTTCAACCGGGCGAATTTACTAACTCACCGTTCGCTTAAATAAAAAAGCGATCGAGGACAAAAAAGGTTAAAATCCTTGTGTAGTAAAGGGTTTGGTTGAAGGAGTTAAGAAAATTCCCACACAGATAAAGTCAGAACG
>NZ_SFBY01000360.1:0-18993 GCF_007095505.1 Microcystis sp. M_QC_C_20170808_M3Col | reverse complement strand
GTGGGGAAGTGGGGAAGTGGGGAAGTGGGGAAGTGGGGAAGTGGGGAAGTGGGGAAGTGGGGAAGTGGGGAAGTGGGGAAGTGGGGAAGTGGGGAAGTTGTCTCATCACCCTATCACCCCAAAACCCTATCACCCTGTCTCCTGTCTCCTCTCTCCTGACTCGGAGAATACTGACTCGATTCTGGCTGCTATAGTAGAAAAGCACCCATTGCTGACGATATCTGAGGTAGATTGCCGTGACTATTGCTTTAGACCAACTACTCACCCCCGACATTTTTCGACCAGCGCGTTATTTGGGCAACGAGTTAGGTGCTAAACATAAAGAATGGACAAGTGCCGTGGTTCGTTGGGTGTTAACCTATCCGGAAGTGTACGAAGTGGGGGCATCTAACCTCGGCCATATTATCCTCTACAATATCCTCAATGCACAACCCCGCCAACTCTGCGATCGCACTTATTTACCCGCAGCGGATTTAGCCCAAAAACTCAAACAGACAAAAACCCCCTTATTTGCCCTAGAATCCCGTCGCTTCCTCACAGATTTTGATATTCTGGGTTTTAGTCTCAGTTACGAGCTAGGAGCTACCAATATTTTAGAAATGCTCGACTTAGCGGCAATTCCCTTAACTTGGAGAGAAAGAGACTCAGGTAACTATCCGCTAATTTTTGCTGGGGGACAAACTGCCACCTCTAACCCCGAACCCTATGCCGACTTTTTTGATTTTATCGCCCTTGGTGATGGCGAAGAATTATTGCCAGAAATCGGTTTAATTTTAGAAGAAGGTAAACTAGCTAATCTAAGCAAAGAAGAACTATTACTAGATTTAGCCCAAATTCCGGGGGTATATGTCCCGCGTTTCTACCATGTCACCCCAGTGGGTGCAGTTATCCCCAATCGTGACGATGTACCGAAAAGAATTTTACGCCGGGTAGCCACTCCTATCCCAGCCTATTCTATCGGTTTAGTTCCCTTCGTGGAAACGGTTCACGATCGCCTGGTGGTGGAAATTCGTCGCGGTTGCACTAGGGGATGTCGTTTCTGTCAACCGGGGATGTTAACCCGTCCTGCGCGGGATGTGCAACCGGAAGCAGTAATCGAATCGATTGAAAAAGGAATGCGAGCGACGGGATATAACGAATTTTCCTTATTATCTCTCAGTTGCTCCGATTATCTAGCGTTACCTGCTGTGGGTATGGAGATTAAAAACCGTCTCCAGAATGAGAATATCTCTCTATCGTTACCCAGTCAAAGAGTCGATCGCTTTGACGAAAATATTGCTAATATAATTGGGGGCAATCGTCAATCAGGTTTAACCTTTGCACCGGAAGCGGGAACCCAACGAATGCGCGATGTGATTAACAAAGGGTTAACCAACGAAGAATTACTCAGAGGGATAAAAACTGCCGTCGAACAGGGTTGGGATAAGGTTAAACTCTATTTTATGATTGGGTTGCCAGGAGAAACCGATGTGGATGTGATTGGTATCGCGGAAACCCTGCGTTGGTTGCGTCGGGAATGTCGTTTACCGAAGCGGAAACCCCTCGATTTTACCCTAACTATCTCTAATTTTACCCCCAAACCCCATACTCCCTTCCAGTGGCATTCCGTCTCGACGGCCGAATTTATCCGCAAACAGGAGTTATTAAGACAGGAATTCCAAGGCATGAGAGGGGTAAAAGTCAATTATACCGATGTCCGCATCTCGGCTATGGAAGATTTTATCGGTCGCGGTGACAGAAGTTTAGGTAAAGTGGTGCTGCGCGCTTGGCAATTGGGAGCCGGGATGGATGCTTGGTGGGATAATACGGAAAAAGCCTATCAAGCATGGTCACAGGCGATCGAAGAATCCGGTTTAACTTGGAAATATCGTCAGATAGAACAGGGAGAATGGCATATTTTTGCCGATGCAGACAAAGATATTTTAGAGCGTCCTTTGCCCTGGGATCATCTGGATACCGGTATCGATAAAAAATGGCTCCAGGAGGACTTAAAACGCGCCCTAGACGCGGCAACAGTCCCCGATTGTTCTTTTGAAGGTTGTTCCCATTGTGGCGTTTGTAGCCTCGATTTTGGCCATAATATCGTCATTGAAGCACCTCCGATTCCCGCTTTTGCCGGACATTTTCAACCCAATCAAGAACGCGTCCAAAGAATTCGGGTTTGGTTTGGCAAAATTGGCGAAATGTCCCTAGTTAGCCACTTGGATCTGGTGCGTTTATTTGATCGCGTCGTCCGTCGCGCTGCTATTCCCATTTCCTTTACCGGTGGATTTCACCCTGGTCCGCGCATTTCGATCGCAAATGCCTTATCCTTGGGAGCAACCAGTAGCGGTGAGATTGTCGATTTTGAATTGACAAAAGTGATGGATTTAGAGAGGTTTAAACAGCAATTAAGCGCACAATTACCCGCAGATTTACCAGTTTATCAGGTGGAAGAAATTCCCTTAAATGCCCCCGCTGCCACCCGTTTGTTAGAAAAAGCTGAGTATTTACTCACTTTTAACAGTGAGGGAATTGACTGCCAACAATGGCAAAATTGGATCGAGGCAATTAAGCAAGCAACGGTGATGGAACGGGAAAAAACCACCAAATCCGGCAAAAAAGTCACAATTAATCTGCGAGAACAATTATATGAATTAGAGTTAAAAACTGTTGACAAGGAAGCCGTTTTGTGCTATGTGGGCAGTTGTCGCAATGATGGCACTTTACTGCAGCCCGATCATATCGTCGAGATGTTAGAAAGGGTTTCTGGACAGGAAATTTCGCTGCTTAATTTTCATCGTCAGCGCTTGATTTTAGGGGCTTAACCATCGTAAAGTGTTCCCTTTATACTAACCCCAGAGAGTCAACTAATCTTGATCGACTAATTCTAAGGAATCATCAATCAAAGCCGGCCGATAATTTTGAACAACCATCGGTAAAAAAGCCCCTCTTAAGCCTTTTTTAATCCTCTCAGGTGTTTGATCAAAAACCACAAATAAAGGATGAATGGTTTCTGCACCTTCACTAAACATATGTTGTTCTCTGGGGGGCATTAACCATTCACTATACTTTTGCAGAAATTGACCCAGAAATAAAACTCCTGGGCTAACCATCAAAAAGTGGCAACTGGTGGACTAAGCCGCCAAACGAAGAATCTGGTCTAACTCACGGGAGCGTGACGGCAAGTCCGTTTCAGGAGAGGACTTTTGAGAAAGCACTTGGGTATCTTACAGGAGAAATCGGGGGATTTCAGCGATCAGTGATTAGTGATCAGATGCGAGTTATCAGTTCACTGATTACTGTTTACTGTTTACTGATCACTGAATTGGTCCGTCGATACTGCCGGTAAAAAATTGCTTGAGTACGGGTATTTCTGAGTGATAAGCCTCTTGAGTCGGTCCAACCCATTGAAATTGACCTTTATAGAGAAAAACGATGCGATCGGTGGTATTTTCGATGGTGCTGTGGACGTGGGTGACAATGAGATGGGCCCCACAGGCTTTTTTGACTTTGAGAAGTTCCATAATTACCGTCTGGATGCGGGTAGAAGCGACGGGATCCAGTCCGGCAGTGGGTTCATCGTAAAGGAGAATGTTCGGTCGATCGGCGGCGATCGAGGGATCGCTGATAATTGCTCTGGCTAAACTGACGCGTTTTCGCATCCCTCCGGATATTTCAGCTGGATAGAGGTCGTAGGAACCGGACATTCCCACTAAATCCAGTTTTTCTTCCACTAAATCCCGGATTTCGGCTCGTTTTAGCTTTGAGTGGCGATAGAGGGCAAAACCGACATTTTCCCCGACGGTGAGGGAGTCAAAAAGGGCTGATTGTTGGAAAACTAGACCAACACCGAGGGGATCTTCCCCTTGTTCTACGGTTCTCTGCCGTTTTGTGCCGTATATGTACACTTCTCCCCGATCGGGGGCAAGTAATCCAGCGACTAGGCGCAAAATCGTCGATTTTCCCGTACCAGATGGACCGATCACACCGATCGCTTCTCCTTCGTATACTTTTAGATCGACGTTATTTAAGATCACTTTCTTGCCGAAAGCTTTGGTTACTCCCCTTAATTCGACGATCGGTTCGCGCATCACCATCTAGAATATCTTTACAAAAATGCCCTTTTATTGTAGGGCAACGACCCGATCTTTCTTTTTTTTCTTTTCTGGTTTCATCGTCCGCGACTCTATTTGTATTTCGGGAATCTCGCGCAATTCTTCGGCATCTAAACGATATTGTTCGCAGACAAGACTCAGACGAATACCAGAACAGGTGACGGGGTTAACGGAATGGGTGAGATCTCCTTGAAAGAGGATCAGGGTGTTAGCACAAGGACGAATCTGGGCCACGGAACGATTGCCTGTTGCTAGTATCAGTTCCCCCCCTTGAATATCTTTAGGAACCTGCACATAAAGGACGCTAACTAGGAGCGGAGGATCGATCGTTTTACAATAGGATCGCAGGGAGCGATCGATATGGGGATCGACGCGTGAACCGGTTTGTAGGAGTAAGGGATTAAGATAAAAAGCGTTGCAGTCAGCTTGTAAACTGCGATCGAGATAGGGTTTAAAATAGGGAAAAATTCGTTCTACTGCGCTGATTTGTGTGCGTCGAAAAGCGATGGAAAAGCCTTTGGTTTTAACGAAATCTCGATTTAAATTGTTAACTGTGAAGTGGGGACAAGCGAGGATCTGTCCTTGTAGTTCGCTCAGATAACTGGGAGTGAAAGCGTCGGGATATTGGGAATAGTAAGGCACGGATAGAATCGGAACAAGATGGCAATCTTTAGGATAGCTTATTTCTGGGTAAATGAGGGTAATTTCGAGAGTAACTCGGCAATTGTTCTCAAAGTACGATAATTTGCTCAAGGAAATTTTTAATAAGCTTGATGCTTTCTAATTGGAGGGTTTGCTCGTCTATCCAGCGATTATCCTGTAGGGAAACTTGTAGGGCTTTACCTGGTCTTAATATACTACTTATACTGGATATAATTGCTTTCTTTTCACCTGCCGGTTTTTTAAAATCTTCGAGATCATCTTTAGTTAACTGATTCCTGTCAATACTTTCTATGTAGGTTTGAGAAAGATTGAGTAAATCAGAATAATTTATCCTAGCACATTCAAGGAGAATATTTTCTAGAGTTCCTTGATCACGATTGTTAGGAGCGATGAAAATACCACAGCGAGGCGAATGATTGTTAACTTGACCAATTTGAGAAGGTGGTAGGAAATTTGGTAACTCAATATCCGATAACTTAGTAATTAGTTTATTGAACCTTTCTTGAGGTGTTTTACTGTAATCAGCATCGGCAAAAATCCCCACACTAAAAAGCTGTGAAGGTTGAATGAAATTGAGACTTTCTTCGATGGTTTGCGCTATGCGTGTATCGCCAATAGCACTATGTACAGCGATTGATAATTGCTCATTCTGAACAAAATATGGCACTGGCACTCGTTTGGTTAAATCATCATCTATTGGATAATTTTTCGGGATAAGTGTTTCCCAAAATTTATCCAATGAAGAGAAATACTTAACTCGCTTTAAGTGATAAAATTTAAGTAAACCAATTAAGAATTCGACATCCTGCGGACCTTCGGCAACAATATAGCAGTATCTCACCATCTCTACCTCACATCTAACCCGCGTTCCCAACGCAATCTATGCAATAAATCGCCCGAAAATCTTTGAGGTTTTTCCCTTGGAGAATTTAACCGAAAAGCTACCACGTCTTCTCTGGACAGTTCTGACCGTAGCATGGCATCAACTGCTTCTAAACTATGGGTAGTTACAAAAAGTTGAATTCTTCTTTGATTACAGGTGTTAATTAACCAAGAAAATACACGACTTAAGGCAGAAATATGAATAGATGTCTCGATTTCATCAATTAGAAGTACCCCATCGGTAATTGTCAACAAAGTAAGCACGATAACTAAGGTTCTTTTAAATCCGTCACCAAACACATAGAGAGGAGCAAAACCAAGCTGTTTATGTTCTATATAAAGAGTTGGTTTATTGTTGGGTGAAAGTATTTGTATGTCGGTGATTTCCTCATCAAATAACCGAATTAAATCTAGGATGTCATCTTTGTTATTTTCTTCCTTTAGAATGATTTTGGATAGTCTATCTAGAATTGGTTCCGAGGACAAATAAGCAGGAAATATGGTGGCATTTTCCACCAGTATTTTTTGTCGTCTCCTTTGAATAAAACGCTCTTTTTCCCAAAACTGAAATACTTGTTCATTATCTATACTAAGGAAACTGCCTTGCTCTAAAATATGGGCGGTAACACTTAATTCTAACCCATTGATAACCAGATCGGTTTCCGAATCGGTGGAATCATCAATGAACTTTTCTGGGTTGCCTTTTTCGTTGCTCGCACCGTAAATATCGGTGAGATTAGCTGCTAGATTTTTAATCGGTGAATTTCCAGTACACTTGATCGAAATTTGTCCTTGATAGGATGCGTTACTAGCAAGATTATTCTGACGAAAGAAAATCCATTTAATTGCTTCCAAATCTGGTCGCATTAAAGACATCCTACCAAGGTATAATCGACGTTGGGCAACTTCTAGCCATTGAAAGGGATCGAGGGGATTACAAACAATTGAAACAGCTTCGAGAATGCTAGTTTTGCCAGAATTATTATTACCGACAAAAATGTTCACCTGTCCTAGAGAAGACAGTTCTATTTGTTCAAAACCACGATAACCACTGATTTGTAAACTTTCAAAAAGCCGATTCATTTTTAGTGGCTCCCACAATCTCGCCGATAATAACTAAAATAGCTAGAGTAAAGATATGATTGGCAATTTTTATCGATAAAACACCTTAATTATAGAGCCTTTGTGCATCTTTATTTTAGATTATCGTTCATTTTCCTGCTGTCAACCCTAAATCATTGACTACCCACGGTTTACAATAGTTAAGAACCAACGGCAAGCAAGAATTAACGATGCGGATTTCGATCAACTGGTTACGAGAATTAGTCAAAGTCGCCCAATCTCCCCAAGAATTAGCCGAATTATTGACAATTGCGGGAATAGAAGTGGAAGAGATCGAGGATCGCCGAGAATGGGCAAAGGGTGTGGTTATTGGTAAAATTATCGATCGCCAACCTCATCCCAACGCAGATAAATTAAGTGTCTGTCAGGTGGATATCGGTCAGTCAAACCCTAGTACAATTGTCTGTGGCGCGCCCAATGCTAGGGCTGATATTCTAGTTCCCGTGGCTACTTTGGGAACCTATTTACCCAAAATCAATTTAACGATTAAACCGGCTAAATTGCGCGGGGTAAAATCGGAAGGGATGATCTGTTCCCTCGCAGAATTAGGATTAACTAAAGATTCTGAAGGAATCCACATTTTTAGCCCGGAAAATCTCCCTTTAGGTACAGATGTTCGTCCCCTTTTAGGACTCGATGAGGTGATTTTAGATATTTCTCCCACCGCTAACCGCGCCGATGCTTTGAGTATGATCGGAGTCGCGCGAGAAGTGGCGGCTTTGACAGGAGGAGAATTAAGCCTACCAAAAGTGAAATTAGGGGAATTTTCCCCTAAAAAAGATTTATCTCTGGAAATAACCGAAAATAAAGCTTGTCCTGCTTATATTGGTACGGTGATCGAGGGGGTAAAAATTAGCCCATCTCCGCTATGGTTGCAACAGCGTTTACAGGCTGCCGGACTGCGATCGATCAATAATGTGGTCGATATTACTAATTATGTCCTCTTGGAGTGGGGACAACCCTTACACGCTTTCGATCGCGATCGTTTACAGAGTTTTGCCGGAGGTAAATCCGTTACTATTGGGGTACGTTTTGCCGAGGAAGGGGAAAAAATTATTAGCCTTGATGGTCAGGAAAGAAGCTTAAAAGAGCTTAATTTGTTAATTACTGCCAATAATAAGCCGGTAGCTTTAGCAGGAGTGATGGGAGGTCAAGATACGGAAGTTAACGAGGAAACCGTTAATCTTGTGCTAGAGTCGGCTTTATTCGATCCGATCGCCATCCGTCGTTCCTCAAAAGCGCAGGGTTTACGCAGCGAATCTTCCGGACGCTATGAACGCGGTGTTAATCCCGCCGCTTTGGAATATGCTTGTCAAAGGGCGATCGATTTGATTCTAGAGTTAGCTGGGGGAACTGTCAGCAGTCAGGTTAAAGCTGATGAGCGCGCTGATCAGTCCAGTCGTTCGATCGAATTGCGTTTACAACGTTTACAGCAAATACTGGGTCAAGTTACCCTAGATAATGGTGCGATCGGTGAAATTCTCGCGGAAGATGTGGAACGGATTTTAGGCAATTTAGGCTGTGAATTGCAGTTAACCTCAAAAAATCCTGTTCTGTGGACTGTGACAGTGCCAGACTACCGTTATCGAGATTTAGAACGGGAAATTGACTTAATTGAAGAAGTGGCGCGACTGTACGGATATGATCGCTTTGTCGATACTTTGCCGGCAAAAACCGCAGCCGGAGGATTATCCTTTGAGGAAACTATCCAGCGTCGGGTACGGGAAGCTTTTCGAGCAGTCGGTTTGACGGAATTAGTCCAGTATTCCCTAGTTAAACCAGAATTAGCGGAAGTTGTCCTCGCTAATCCCCTTTTTGTCGAGTATTCTGCTTTGCGGACTAATCTCCTCGACGGTTTAATCGAAGCGTTTGAGTATAATCAGTCTCAGGGTAACGGTTCCTTAAATGGCTTCGAGATCGGGCGAGTTTTCCGCTTAGAATCGGATAATATCAACGAATACGATGCAATTGCCGGTATTTTCGGCGGTGATTTCTTCCCGGCCGGACGTTGGCTGCGATCGGGTAAAGAGGTAGCCATGACTTGGTACGAAGCAAAAGGGATTTTAGAAGCAGTATTTGATCGCCTTTCGCTGACAGTAAGCTACGAAAAATATGCCGAAGATGCGCGTTTTCATCCCGGACGAACAGCATCTTTATGGATTGGCAAACAACGCCTAGGTATATTCGGTCAACTACACCCGCAATTGCGTCAGCAAAAGGGGTTAATTGAGGCAGTTTATGCCTTTGAAATCCAGTTCCCGATCCTGTTAGCAACTCTTAGCGATAGTGCCAAAATTACCCCGCGTTTACAGGTCTATTCTACCTATCCGGGAGCGGCACGAGATATCGCCTTCTTTGTTTCCACAGATATACCCGTAGATAGATTGACAAAAACTATCAAAAATGCTGGAGGTAATCTCTTAGAAAAAGTCGAATTATTCGATCGCTATCAGGGACAGAATGTGCCAGAAAATCATTGTAGTTTGGCCTTTAGTTTAGTCTATCGTGCCAGCGATCGAACTTTAACCGATGAAGATGTGGAACCCTTAATGACAAAAGTGCGAGAAGCTTTAGTTAAACAGTTCCAAGTTTCTTTAAGAAGTTAAATTCAGCGATCAATTATCAGTTATCAGACATCGACCTTATATTATCTCAAGACTAATCTCACACATCGCTATCAATATTGCTGATTGCCTCTCATCGTTACCAATCAGTTTGAGAGGTTGGAAGGGTTCTTTTTCAGACTCGATCTTCTTTAAGAGGTATTACAATCAATCGCTTTTGATATACTCTTTAAAAATAGATGATAATTGAAATCGGTTTTGCTCCCTTTGAATTAAATAACGTTGTTGCAAGGATTGTAAACCATTGATTAAATCACTGACAGATAAATCTAGGTTATTTTTTAACTCCTCTCTAGATAAAGGTTGATCAACTTTACTTAATTCTAAGGCGATTTGTTGAGCAAGGGGAGAACAGCGACCAAAAATTTGTTTTAAATGAGACTGCATTTTTTTTGTAATAACTAAGCTATTTTCTGCCAAGAAATCGTTAACCTTGCCATCAAAAACATCTTTAATCAAAACGGCAATATCGGTTAAATAAAAAGGATTACCTTCGTATAATTGAATTAATTCTAACCATCTTTCCTCATCTTGTAAACCTTTATTTTTCAGAAAATTAATCGCTTCAAATCCTGATAATTCTAAGCATTGAATAGGAGAATTTTCCTGATTAAGATAGTTCATTTCCGCAGATTTTTCTTGACTAATGAGAATAAAATGACTCTGATGTTGAATTTCTGCAATCAGTTTTAAAAAATGTTGATAACTGCTATATTCAGGTTGATAATTACCTGCCATTTGACCAACGGCAAAAAGATTTTGAAAATCATCTAAGACGATTAAACATTGATAATCGGTTAGAACTTCTAACAATTGCTGGATTTTATTATCGGTGCTTTCTTTCGGTTCTTTTTGGCAAGTATTCAATAAATCATTTAGCCATAAATCTAAAGACTTGGGAAATTTTAAAATTTTCCAAATCACCACTTCAAATTGTTCTAAATTGAGATCAATAAATCGTTTAACTAGGGTGGTTTTTCCTATTCCCCATAATCCCAAAACGGCAATTAAGCGAGTATTTTGCTTAAACACCCAGTTCGAGACTGTTGCCAGTTCGTTTTCTCGATCGTAAAAGTCAATAATTTGAGGAGCAAGGGTTAGATCATGATAGATTGATTCAGATTGAGAGTTATTATTACTATTTAAGTCATTTTCGTTAGACAATCTTGTATTTTCCGTAGTACAAAGATTATTATTATTGCCATTAATGCTATAAATATTAGAGTTTTTTAATGATTTAATATACACTCTTTCTAAGACAGAACGGGAAGTAGATTTTCTTATTTCTTCCCCAAAAGCATCCGATAAAAGCTTCCATAATTTAGCACCTTCCTCTCTAATATGAGTCTCACTGCGGTGATATTCGTTGCCTATTTCTTGATAACTCTGTCCTTGCCAACTCCCTTCAAAAATAGCCTTCTGGATAGTATTTAGCGGCTTTTTATCTCGCTCAATAAGGCGTTCGTCAATCAGTTGTAAGACTTCCGTGATATTCATACAATCGACACAGCAAAAGACTTTTGCGTATTATAGCCCAACTAAATCCCACTTTTTCCAATTTTCAGAAAAATTTACCCGACAAAACTCCCGATAAAATCCTATTTTAAAGGATTGTCAACGATTAAAAGCCTGTAGTACCCTTAAACGTAACTTAAGTTCAACTAAGGATTATTCTAGGATGAAAACGGCAATTAAACCCAATCAATCAACTAAACCCTTGCTACAATCTCTATCGGTCGCTATGACATCGGCCCTCTTGTTGGGAGTGACCGCATTACCTAGCAAAGCCATAATGGTTGTGCTGGTGGGTACAACTCCCGGAAAACCCTTTTTACCAACTCTAGACCCCACTAATCCCAATGGTTTTAGTTTTGTCGGTATTCCCATAGTCCAGGGTCAAACCTTCTTCTTCGATCCCGATGTGGCAGTGGGTTATGATTATGCCGTTACAGGAGGTCCGTTATTTGCTTCCGTTTTAATTCCTGGTCCCTTACCCAATGGAGACAGTAACTTCACCCTGGAATTACCCGGCGGTGTTGGTAGTTTTCCTCTGACAGCTGGAACATCCTTCGACTTATTATCCTATAATACTATGGGCTTTAGTAGCTTCCGTATTAGCGGGATTGACACGATGGAAATGCTTGATCCTACTAATCCTTTTGCTTTCGTAACTGGATTAAGCTTTACCAGTGGTGGTACGGTGAATGTTACTCAAAATCCCATTGTAGTAAATATTCCTGAACCTTCAAGCTTGTTGAGTTTTGGTTTATTAGGATTAGTTTTTGGGATGAAGAAACTCAAGAAATAACTGATTAAAATATTCAATTGCGATGCCGATCTTGTAGGCTGCATTAACAAAGTATAATGCGCCTTATTTCTTGTTATTGATGGATTCCCACCATAACTTTAAATCACTTTCATTAATCTTTTTTTGAAGATATTCAATCTGATCTGAATAGCTGAGATTTTTCATGTCTTCAGCCATTTTTTCTTGACTGGTTTGTTTAAAAGCTAAACAGTCAAAACTTTTTTTAATTGTCGTTGGCTTCATCAATTGTTACCTCTAAAGGAGAAATAATAGTCAAAATCCCGTAGCCATTGAGTAAATTAATTTGATTATAGCCTTTCATTTTATCTAGGCGCACAATAAATATGTTTAAAATTCCATGATATGATTGCATCCGCTCTAGCTATTGTAGCAGCCGCTACGTGATTGCGATCGCCGCTCTGGTAGATTGGGTTGAGACACGAAACCCAACATGATCAACTATTAATTTATTTGGTTGATGTTGGTTGCACTTTGTTTAACTCAACCTACATTTTGGGAATAAAAAAGCGATCGCTTTTATTTTAATAATCTTTCATATTCTTCATGACTTCCTATCCACACCCAAATATAATCTTCCCCATCTTTAAAAGCTAAAGCTCTATAATTAATACCAACTCTTGCCGACCAAAACTTTCCAACTTTTTTAAAAGACAAAGAAGGATGATTTAAGTCACTCTTTAAAATCTCAAAATTCTTTCTTGCTAAAATTTGAATTGATTTAGGTAAATTATTAAAACAATTCCAAAAGCGTTGATTAGTTCGATGCACTTACAACTCCCGTAATTGATTTTTGCTTTTTTCAAATAATGCTTCTTCAATTAGAAAATCAAGTTTTCCAGCTATGGAATCTTCCTCAATTTGTTTTTCCCATTGTTGATCGTCTAAATTATTGATCCAATTTCTTAAATACAAAAATTCATCAGAAGTAAGGCTTTCAATTTCCGCTTGAATTAATTGTAACTTTGTCATCTTAGTATCTTTCCACAACAATAGTTCAAATTTGAGTTTTATATTATCATTTTTTCTGTAAACATGGGAAGTTGTGATCGCATTTGGCAGAATATTGGAAGGGCGATCGCTTTTCTGATCGGCTGCATTAACAAAGTATAATGCGCCTTATTTATTGTCTATTGATAAAATGATCCAAAGATGTTAATTTAAAAAATTGAGGTCAGGGGAGTTGGTTGGGTTGGTCTTGTGTTAAAATTAAGCTGGAGTAAATTCTAATCCCCGATTAAAATTTCAACGGAACAATCATCATGAACTTTTATACCGTTATTCTGAGAAAAAGTGCAGATTATTGGGTTTCATTATGTCTTGAAAATGGATTAGTTGGACAAGGAGAAACTCAGGAAAAAGCTATTGAGAAACTAAAAGAAGCGATTGAATCTTTTTGGGAAATTTATCATGATCAAGCCAATATCTATACCAGTCCTATTCCTATAGACGAACTTCATGAATTTTTAACTGTGGGAGATTCTGAAACTCCCGAAACTTACGAACTCAGAAAAGTTTATGCCTAATAGGTGCAAAAGAAATGTCCCCTGCTTATGTTTTACGAATTTTTAGACAATTTGGTTTTACAGATGAAGAAATAGAACATTTATTAAAATAGATGATTGAATGCGTTTTTTAAAACGAAGAAATTATCTATTCTAGTACGCTTTATCTTAATTTTATTTCCAAGAGCTAAAATAAAGTGATAGCTAGTTTTTTAGGTACATTAACGCGAGAGTAAAACCCTCGATTGCTTGTTATCAATTGATTTAATGATTAATTTTCACCCAGTCATCGCAGATGAATTAGCCTCCCTTAAAAACAGGTAAAGTGACTATCACCATTTTGCGTAATTCTTTCGCTCTGGTAATGAACTTTTGATTATGAAATGAGCCAAAGACGTTAATTTAAAAGATTGAGGTCAGGGGAGTTTGTTGGGTTGATTTTGTGTTAAAATCGGGTTAGGGCTAGTCTGAATCATTTATCCTGTACCATTTAACGGTGGAGAAAACTATGCTAAAAACCTTTAAAGCAATTTTGAAAAATAATACCCTTCAATGGCTTGATGAAACCCCTGAAATCAACTCCGAACATCCTGTTAATGTTTATATTACCTTATTAGAAGAAAATATCATTGGTGAAAATCGATCTAACGGCAAGAAAATGGCCAATGCTTTGAAAAAAATTGCTAATAATAATACTTTTACTGATGTTGATACCCAACAGTGGCAACAACAAAATAGGTGCGATCGCTCTCTTCCTGATCGGGATTAAATCATGTTATTAGATAGCAATATTATTATCTATGCCTCTCAATTAGAAAATGAGTCTCTCCGGGAGTTTATTGCAGAAAATTCTCCTTATGTCTCTGCTTTATCCTATCTGGAAGTTTTAGGCTACCATCGGTTAACTCATCAGGATCAAGTCTATTTTGAAGAATTTTTTAATGCTTCTCAAATCTTACCCATCTCTCAACCTGTAATTAACCAAGCAGTAACTTTAAAACAAATCAGAAAGATGTCCCTAGGAGATGCCATTATTGCGGGAACAGCTTTCGTTTATAATTTAACAATTGTAACTCGCAATATTGATGATTTTAATTGGCTTAGTAAATTAAATCTAATTAACCCTTTTCAACGGTAAAAACCTCAGGGCAAGCGCATCTTAACAATCCTTGACAAAATGAACTTTGTGTGAGTTGCTTAACCAGAAGGCGATTCAGGCATATTTGAGGAGAATTTGCCATCTCAATTGTTAAGATTTCGTAACTATTCTGATTGACTGGTATCACCTGAAATGCCCATGCGGATCACAAAATTGGCCAATTGTCAATAGCTTTTGAGATGCTCTCACCCTGTAGAAAATCAAGAATATTTTTTAGGTGGAATAGGAAGATGAAATTTATCGTTAAACTAATAAATTATCATCACCTAAACCACTTCTTAGCCTAATTAATAAGGCCATTTCCAGTTAGTAATCTCGTCCTTATCGATGCCATTGGTAAAAGCATAATCGAGATTATCGATAATAGCATTTTTCATCCGTTCTTTCACATGACCGGCAGCAGAACCTAATTTCGGCACGCGATCAATGACATCAATTACTAGATGAAAACGATCAACTTGGTTACGAATCGCTAATTCTAGGGGAGTATTAATATTCCCTTCTTCTTTGTAACCGCGCACATGAATACGTTCTTGATTGCTGCGACGGTAGGTAAGTTTATGAATCAGCCAAGGATAACCGTGGAAATTAAAGATAATTGGCTTATCAGTGGTAAATAAACTATCAAAATCCCGTTCCGATAAACCATGGGGGTGTTCACTTTCCGACTGTAATTTAAACAGATCAACCACGTTGATAAAGCGAACTTTTAAGTAAGGGAATTCCTCCCGTAGAATTGCCGTTGCCGCTAAAGATTCTTTAGTGATAATATCCCCACAGCAAGCCATAATCACATCCGGTTCATCGGGATTAGTTCCATCATCATCGTTACTGGCCCAATCCCAAATACCGATACCTTTGGTGCAGTGTTTAATTGCTTCTTCAATGGTCAAGTATTGCAGGTGTTTCTGTTTATCAGCAACGATAATATTAGTGTAATCCTTGCTCTTGAGACAGTGGTTAGCCACACTTAATAAACAGTTACCATCGGGGGGAAGATAAACCCGCACCACGTCGGCACTTTTATTGGTTACTAAATCGATAAAACCAGGGTCTTGGTGACTAAAACCATTGTGATCCTGCCGCCAAACCACCGAGGATAACAACAGATTCCAAGAGGAAACAGAAGCGCGCCAAGGCACATGATTTTTGCAGATATCGAGCCATTTAGCGTGTTGGTTGAACATGGAATCGATAACGTGAGCAAAAGCTTCGTAGGAGTGAAATAAACCGTGACGACCGGATAATAAATAACCCTCTAACCAACCGACTAAAGTATGTTCACTCAGCATCTCCATCACCCGACCATCGGGAGATAATTGGCTACCATCTAAATCCTCCGGATAGGTATCAGCTAACCAAGTTTTTTTAGTCACTTCATAGAGAGCCGCTAAACGATTAGAAGCAGTTTCATCGGGACCAAAAACGCGAAAATTAGTCATATTATTTCGCATTACATCCCGCAAAAATACCCCCATCACTCCCGTGTTTTCCGCTTCCACTTGGCCCGGGTGGGTGACAGCCACGGCATATTGACGAAAATCGGGCATTTTTAGGTCTTTACGCAGCAATCCGCCGTTAGCGTGAGGATTGGCACTCATGCGACGATGACCCCTAGGAGCGAGTTCTTTAAATTCTGGCTTAAATTTACCCGTGGTATAGTCAAATAATTCCTCCGGGTTATAGCTTTTCATCCACTCCTCTAATTTTCTCAAGTGTTCGGGGTTTTCCTGCATGGCACCCATGGGGACTTGGTGAGCGCGCCAGAATCCTTCTACTTTATGACCATCAACGTTTTTCGGCCCTGTCCAACCCTTGGGAGACCGGAGGATAATCATCGGCCAGGGGTAACGTTTAGCAATACCCGTGCTGCGAGCTTCCTGTTGATAGGAGCGAATCTGATTGATACAGTGTTCTAGGGTAGCGGCCATTTTTTGATGGCAGTGCATGAGGTCTTCATCTTCCTTACATTCGACAATGTAGGGAGTGTAACCGTAACCGACAAAGAGACTTTCTAACTCGTGCGTCGAAATACGGGAGAGAATGGTGGGATTAGCGATTTTATAACCGTTTAAGTTTAAAATTGGCAGTACCGCACCATCGCGAATCGGGTTAAGGAATTTATTCGAGTGCCATGCGGTAGCTAAAGGACCGGTTTCTGCTTCCCCATCACCCACCACCACGGTCGTAATTAGGTCGGGATTGTCAAAAACAGAACCGTAGGCATGGGAAACACTATAACCTAGTTCGCCGCCCTCATGGATAGAACCGGGGGTTTCGGGGGTGACGTGACTACCGATGTGACCGGGAAAAGAAAATTGTTTAAAGAATTTTTGTAATCCTTCCTCATCTTGACTTTTATCGGGGTAAATTTCCGAATAGGTTCCTTCTAGATAAACCGGACCGAGTACCCCCGGCGCCCCATGGCCAGGACCGGCCATAAAAATCATATCGAGGTCGTATTTTTTGATTAAACGGTTGAGGTGAACGTAGGTAAAACTTAAGGCCGGACTTGCTCCCCAGTGACCGAGCAAACGATACTTAACGTGTTCGGGTTTAAGATGTTCTTTGAGCAGGGGATTATCGCGCAGATAAATCATACCTACAGCTAAATAGTTACAAGCGCGCCAATAGGCATGGGTTTTATAGAGTTCGTCTTGAGAAAGGGGATTTTGTTCTGTTAAGGGTCTTTCTGGTGCGAATACCATGAATATTTCTCCAAGATCTATGAAGGATGAGATTAAGAGAGTTGATAGACAATTTCTCCAGATTATCGAGAGGGTTAACCCTCGGTCAGTTTTCAAACTGTAATCAAGAGTCTAACCTTTTGGGGCGCAAAAAACTATTAAAATAAACTATATTTTACTGATCTGACTTGGCTAATTTATGTCCGTCGGGCGGGGTTTTTAAATGGATTTTAAAGGAAAATTAATGTCTTCTTAACTTAGAGAACAATAAATTCTCGGAAAACTTTTAATGATTTTTTAATGTCAACTTTTGCCAAAATACTATAGGATTACACCTTAGTTTGTCGGGAAGAGCCTAATTAGGCTTTCTCGATGCCGGTGGTGGGGACTACTAGGATAGCAAATTTATTATTTTTTATCTTGGAAGCACTGAAACTTAAAATCTTTCTATACTTCATCTAGCGATCAACAAAAGCTGATTAGCATATATAGTGATTCTCTACAGGCCAATCAATTCTCAAATTTTTTTTTTTCTTGATCGTGCCTAAGCTTATCGCAGCTGCAAAGGAGTTTTTTTTCATGACAAAAGTAAGAGTCGCTATCAACGGATTTGGTCGTATCGGTCGCCTCGTTTTTAGGGCGGGTATCCAAAATCCTGATTTCGAGTTTGTTGGTATTAATGATCTCGTCCCCTCCGATAATATTGCCTATCTGCTCAAATACGACTCCACCCACGGACGTTTTCAAGGTACGGTAGAAGCGAAAGAAGATGGCATCGTCGTCGATGGCAAGTTTATCCCCTGTTACTCCATCAAAGACCCCGCTCAACTGCCCTGGGGTGCAACCGGGGCCGATTATGTGGTTGAGTCCACCGGTTTATTTACCACCGCGGAAGGGGCAGCAAAACACCTAGAAGCAGGGGCCAAACGGGTGGTTATCTCCGCACCCACCAAAGATCCCGACAAAGTTCGTACTATCGTACTAGGCGTTAACGACAATGAGTACGATCCCGCTAAGGATCTGATCGTCTCTAACGCTAGTTGTACCACCAATTGTTTAGCCCCGATCACCAAAGTTATTAACGATAACTTCGGACTAGCGGAAGGATTAATGACCACGGTACACTCGATGACCGCCACTCAACCCACCGTTGATGGTCCATCGAAAAAAGATTGGCGCGGTGGTCGCGGCGCGGGTCAAAATATTATCCCCTCCTCCACGGGAGCAGCCAAAGCAGTAACCCTAGTTATTCCTTCCCTAAAAGGCAAATTAACCGGTATGGCCTTCCGTGTGCCAACTCCCAACGTTTCGGCGGTGGATTTAACCTTTAAAACCGAAAAAGCCACCAGTTACGAGGAAATCTGCGCCGCGATGAAAGCCGCCAGCGAAGGACCAATGAAAGGTATCCTCGGTTATACCGATGAGGAAGTGGTGTCGAGTGACTTTATCACCGACCCCCGTTCCAGTATCTTTGATGCTAAAGCTGGCATTCAACTTAATGCCAATTTCTTTAAGGTCGTCTCTTGGTACGATAACGAGTGGGGTTATTCCTGCCGGATGTTAGACCTGATGAAAATGATGGCAGCTAAGGAAGCAGCCTTAGTAACAGCCTAAATCAGTTATCAGTTATCAGTTATCAGTAACCAGTAAACAGTGAAAAGACAGCACTGTTAATGCCGTTATTAGGGTGCATCCCACATTTGCAGGAACACCGATAATCAGCAATTATCAGTGACTTTTAAATTATTACAGATATATCAGCAGCTGTCTGTAAGCATCCCACCGAAAAACTAATGCGCTCCGGGGTTTGGGTAGGGTTGATTCATTTAAATTAAGTACAGCGGATTTTGAGTCAATAAATTTGACCGAAGATTCTCAAGTTTCTCTTGTTCTAATCAAAAGAGTTAGTCACAATAACTAATCTTTAA
>NZ_SFBY01000036.1:0-14976 GCF_007095505.1 Microcystis sp. M_QC_C_20170808_M3Col | reverse complement strand
TAGGGTGGCATAAATCGACTAAATCCTTATCTGGCAAGAGACTTAATTGATTAGCTAGTTCTAGATCGAAAACAATTGGCAAAAATCGCAGCAATGTCTTTCTAGATCAGGGTTTCATCTCTTATAACCCCCGTCCATTACATAACACAAACCGAAGAACCTTTTTTTCGGGCTAAAAGCATCATTGTTAACATACATTTTCAAACATCCTCTTAGTCATTGCCCCTTGCATAATTAATTTTTGGGGGTTGAAAAAATGAAAAAACCAAGTATAAATTAGCACAAAATCTCTTAATTGATTAGTTCGCTCTAGATCAAAAACAATTGACAAAAATCGCCAAGTGCCTTTCTACATAAGGGTTCCATCCCTTATATCCCCCGTCCATTGCATAACACAAACCGAAGAGCCAAAATCTCTAAATAGACAATTTGATTGATTATTATGACCACTGACTCCTGCCTAGTGACTCCTAAAGAACTACTACAGGCAAATCCCTAACCCCTGTAAAACTTTTTTGCCGAAAGTGACCGATCTGGGTAATAATTCTTTAATAAAGATTTGTAAACTTGAAAATGATTATCCCTTCGCAGTGCTAGAGATTTAATGAGACGACTAATTGCGATCGAAAAAGCTCTGCTCATCGGTCATATTGTATCGATGGCTTTTGGACTAGCCGGATTGTTGCTAGTTCTGCCCCATCCCGAATTTGTGGCCAATTTACCAGATTTTGGCAAAACCTTCTTTGCTTGGTCAATGGCTGGGGGGGGTGTGGTGTATATGGTTTTAGGAATGGCAGCGGTGGCTGTTTATGCCTATCGGACTCTAGGAGTGTGGCACTGGTTAGGATTCATGGTTCCCGCTATCAGTTTATCCCTTTGTAGCGAACTTTTGGGAACCAGTACCGGCTTTCCTTTCGGTCATTATCGTTATCTTTCGGGCTTAGGTTACAAAATTGCGGGTTTAGTACCCTTTACTATCCCCCTATCTTGGTTTTATCTCGGTTTTAGTGCCTATATTATCGCTCGTGTTGGTTTATCCACTCTTGCTTTACCCCAATGGCTACAAAATCTAGGAGCGATCGCTATCGGGGGGGTATTATTAACTTCATGGGATTTTGTCCTAGATCCGGCCATGAGTCAAACTACCATCCCCTTCTGGATTTGGGAACAACCGGGGGCCTTCTTTGGGATGCCCTATGAAAATTTTGCCGGTTGGTTCGGTACAGGCTGTGTTTTTATGACGGTAGCCACTTTAATTTGGCAAGTGCAACCGGTGAAACTGCCAAGTCAAGATTTAACCCTGCCTTTTGTGATGTATTTAGGTAATTTTGGCTTTGCTACGGTCATGAGTATCGGTGCTGGTATTTATCCGCCGATTTTCTTAGGATTACTCACCGGTGTTCTGCCTTTAATCCTTCTCTATAATCGCGCCAAGGCTGTTGCTTCCGGGCAAACAGTGGCAACCAGCGAAGTAACAACCCTAAAAATCCCCGTTGTTTCGGTGAGAGGAGCCAAATAAGTTGTTAACTGAGATCATTCTCGGTGCATTCTGCCTGGGGCTACTGCTGTCTCAGGCTGTTGCCTTTTTTATCCTTCTTTCCCGTCTGCTGAAAGGGGCGCGTCGTTGTCCTCCCCTGACTCCCCAACCTCCCACTCCAGAGATGTTAGGGACGGTAAGCGTGATTGTGCCGACGTTAAACGAAGTGGCCAGGATTGACGGTTGTTTACGGGGATTGACTCAACAGAGTTACGAGGTGCGAGAAATTCTGATTGTCGATAGCAATTCCCAAGATGGTACGCGGGAAAAAGTCAAGGAGATAGCGGCAAAAGACCCCCGCTTTCGCTTGAAAACCGATTATCCTTTACCCCCAGATTGGGTAGGTCGTCCCTGGGCGTTACACAATGGTTTTTTGTTTAGTTCCCCTGAAAGTGACTGGATTTTGGGCATTGATGCCGATACGCAACCCCAAGCTAATTTAGTGGCTAGTTTAGTGAAAGCTGCGATCGCAGAAGGTTATGATTTAGTTTCCCTGTCGCCGCAATTTATCCTCTCCTATCCGGGGGAATGGTGGTTACAGCCGGCTTTATTGATGACTTTGCTCTATCGCTTTGATTCCGCCGGGGTGCGAGAACAAGATCCCGAAAGAGTGATGGCCAATGGTCAATGTTTTCTCTGTCGGCGGTCAGTTTTAGCGGCTTTAGACGGTTATAGCGGGGCAAAAGGTTCTTTTTGCGATGATGTCACCCTCGCCCGTCTAGCGGCAACTAAAGGCTATCGGGTGGGATTTCTCGATGGGGCGAAGTTAATTAGGGTGCGGATGTACGAAGGACTTAAGGAAACTTGGCGCGAATGGGGCAGATCTCTGGACCTGAAAGATGCCTCCTATCAGGGGCAATTATGGGGAGATTTAGCTTTATTGACCTGTACTCAGGGATTACCGATAATCATCACTCCCTTGCTTGTAACGGCTTTTAATTTCGGCTACGATTTCCTGAGTTTAAAAATTCTCCTCGCTTTAAATCTGCTGCTGTTATTGATTCGTTTTGCCCTTTTATTGGCCGTCTCTCCTAGTTACTATCGCGGCGAAAAAGTCAATCTATCTTCGGGACTATTTTGGCTATCTCCCCTAGCGGATCCGCTGGCAGTTATCCGCATTTTTATCTCTGCTTTTACCCGTCCCCAAAGTTGGCGCGGTCGAGTGTATTAAAAATATGGCTCTCTTAGGTTTGGTGGGTAAAATGTATTCTAAGATACAGTCCTGCTGGCGAGGGAGTGGAAGGAACCACAAAGACACAGAGGACACAAAGATCGATCCTATGTAAGTTAAACTTATCACACAGAACCTAGAAGAGCCGATAAATTAGGCTTTTAGTCATCACCTAAAATCATGGCTTCGACTTCCTGTTTAGCTTTTTCTAGGTCGTCTTTCGCTTGTTGTTGGAGTTGTTTGGCTTGATTCCGAATGGCGGTGATATGCTCACTAATTTCGATTTGTTTTTCAAGTGGTGGCAGAGGAATTAAAATATTTTTTAACTCCTCTTGTGTAATAGCAGGATAATTGCCACCACTACTTCTTTGCTCCATTTGTTTTAAAGAAATTGATTGCCGAAGAGCATAAAACAGGAAATCTTTATTTAAATTTTTGTTTATAATTTGTCGAATGATTGCAAAGCCAGTAGATGCTATGAATAAATTGTCTCCTTGATCTATTTTGACAATAGCTCCTCTATTAGGACGGGTTGTAGAAATCAAAATATCACCACCTCTTACTATCATTCTTGCTCTACTTGGTGCATCTTCAATTTCAATCATACTAATATTTTGAATCTCACCAAGAGAAACATTTATTTCGCCAATTTCAATATAGGGAAATTTTTCAACAAAAATACTTTTTTGATCCCAAGCCTCATAAGAAAATTTAACAATGTGACCTAACTTATCATGTGATAATTTCTTGATTGTAGAAAATAAAAAAATATGTTCAGGTTTATAAAAACTAGGATCAAACCTATCGCCTGATACTTCGCTTAAATTACGGATAAAAATTCGGTTTTGAATAGTGTTTTCTTCGGGTTCTGGTAACTCAATCCCCAACTCCCCTAACAGATAATCATCAATACTATCTAGTAATTGCTGTGCTTCTAATTCTTTTTGTTTTTTAGCCGCATAAGCGTCATCCATTGCTAAAATAATTTTATTTTGTTTAGAAATAGAAAAATCAGGTATGAGAAAAGAGCCTACCTCCTCAAGATTTAAATTTGCTCTTGCAACTGGTCTTTTGATTCGATCAATTACTTTTTGACCGATTGGTGTAAGTAAAAAAGCTCTGACAAATTCTGGCTTAAGATTTTGTTTTAACCTAACAGCCGCAATCGCCTGATTAATATTAGCGTCTCTTGAATCTTGATAGATTCCTACTTTTCCTATAGTAGCTCCAACAATAGCGATCAAGAGATCATTTTTCTTAAGTTGTGAACCTTTCATAACCCCATTATGAATATCTGGCTTTATATAAAGTAATTCAGAAAAATTAATATTACCATTTTCTAAAAAGTCACCACTTCTTATAAAAGGTATCCCTACATTCATCTCACAATAAGCATCACCTCCACTTTTTGGAGTAATTCCAGAAAATATAGATAAACTTTGATGAGCTAATTTGGTACAGCCTATTTTTTGTAATTTATTTTCATTTTCTATGAATTTTGGCTCATAAAAATGTGGATCGAGCCTTCCTTCTAATTCTTGCAAATTAATCATAAAAATCTTATTTTTATCCACATTAAGACCTAAAAAAAAACTATCCTTCCCTGACTCTATTGACTCAATAAACCGCGCAAGCTCCTCACCAATAAAATCTAACTCATTATTATTAGTCGGTTTACCCGTTGCATCATAACCAATATCTTCAGCAATCGCCATAAAAATCGGATAATCTTGAATTACCTTTTGCTTTTCTTCCGCATACTGATCACTCAAAGACTCCTTTAATGCCTCAATTTGGTCATTATATTCCGCCGTAACCGACTTTTTCCACTCCTTATAAAGCTCCGAATCTGTCAACGCCTTACCAGACAAATTTTGAGCATTATCAAAACCTCGTAACTCCTTTAAATGCCGCTTCTTATTATTTTCAATCTTATCCAATAACTTTAAATAATCATTACTTTGCTTTATTTGATCCTGTAAAGCCAGTTTAGCCTGTTGAATACTTTCCGTTACTGCTTGCGAATGCTTCTTCAAAAATAAAACCGAACTTTTAACCCCCGCTCCCGTTGCCGAAAAAGCCGTCTGAGGCATGGAAACCACCGCCACAATGCGATATTTTTCCTCGATTCCATCCCTCACATACTGCAAACTTGAATTAGTCAAAATACCATCAGGAACCACCATCGCTAAATAGCCACCTTCCTTTAAAAAATTATGACATTGCTCAAGAAATAAAACTTCTGTGCTTTGACTGTCTCGCTCCGCTGTCCTACTTTTAGGATTTAACCAATCTGCCGCCTTCATCCCAAAGCTATATTGGGATATATAAGCCTGTTCCGTTTGTTTAATAACCGAACCAAAAGGCGGATTAGTAATAACAAAATCAAAGCGATTATATGTAAAGCCTTTATTTTCTGTCCGTTTAATTAAATCTTCACTATCGCGTAAACCATCCGCCGCAATTACATTGGTATGACCATCATCATGGATAATCATATTCATTTTGGCAACCCGAGCAATCTGTTCATTAATTTCAATGCCAAACAAATTACTCTGAGCAAAATTATGCCAATGCTGATAATGTTTGTTATATTCTTTCGGATCCGTTTTATAATTGGGATAGTATTCATTGGCCTCCCTACGAACCTTCTCTAACGCATGAAGCAGAAAACCACCGCTTCCACAAGATGTGTCTAAAACTAAAGAATTGTGCTTGATGGGTAGCACATCCACAATAAACTTAACAATTGGTCGAGGTGTAAAATACTGCCCAAAATCTCCGCGAAAAAATGACCCCATAAACGTCTCAAAAGCGCGACCCTTACTATCTAAGTCTGTTTCGCCTAAATTAATACTTTCCAAATAACCCACCACCGTCCGCAACTTCTCTGGACTTAAGCGAATATCATCCTTAAAAACTTCTGCATCTGCTCGACGGCCTTCTTCATATAAAGCCTTAATGCGCTCACTTAATTGCTTATTTTCCCGTTGCTTTCTTTCCTCCTCTTTTTCATTAGCTTTAGGAGCAACACTAAAGATCTGAAAATCGTAGGGTTCCCCTACCTTGCGAGCTTTCTTTTCATCCCAAATTTTACAAAAAATCAGCTTATCTAACTCGTCAAAAGCTTCCGAGGGATTCAACTCTCCCCCTCCCCATAACGATTGATGAGCCTGCTTAAAACGACGGGTTAACTCATCCTCTGTAACTACTGTTAACTCAAATAACTTTTGTCCATTAGAAATACCACCACCTTTAGCATATTTAAAACGCGCTAATGTTTCCACTCCCGCTTGTGGAATATCAGTGATAGTAATTCTTTCCTTTGGCTTTTCTGTTGGTACTTGATAATATTCATCTTTAATACCGGAAGTTATCCAAACATATTTCGCTCCTTCCGCCACCGCATAACTAAAACCCTGCTCCACTGCCTGAGTAAATTCTAATTCTGAAACCTCTTGTTTTTTACATTCAACAATGATATGAGGCGATTTCTGCTCATCATCATTATAAACAATAATATCCGCTTCTTTGGTCGTTGATCCCATTACTACAGGAACAAATAACCGAATCCGCTTTTGAGCATAACCGTAGGTCAAAATTAATTTTAAAAAAGTCTCAGCTTGTACCTGTTCTTCAGGATTGCTATAATTTCGCTTTTTATTTTGATTAATATAGGTAATATATTTCTGCTCATCATCTAACTTAATTAAGCCTTTTTTGATTCCTTCTTGAATTAAACTCATAAGCGTCTGATGACCGATTCATTGACTGAGATAAAAAAATTATAATATTAACCGGGCATTTCAGGCAACCCAAAAAAAGTTAACTTGAGCATCTTGATTGTTTAGCCCGTTAAGTAGCTGGTTATAATTAAATTAAAAATGGATTTTAGGTTCGATCCCCCCTGCCCCCCTTGATAAGGCTATCCCTTATAGGGATCTTTCTTAACAATTTTTGCAGTAAGCACTCCAACCCTTATCCTGACTTGATTTCAGTTTTTTCTTTGTCAGTAAGGGTGTCAACAAGGAATATTACAGATTGTTAACCGAGTCTTGAAAGCCTTGTGCTACAAAGGTTTGAAATGTTAAGAAAGATGTGACTAAAGGACAGCTTGATAAGGGGGGTGCCGATCCCCCCTTAGTCCCCCCTTAATCCCTCCTTAATAAGGGGGGCATCTGATAATTTTTAACGCCTACCTACTTAAAACCGAGGAATATGATTAAAAAGATGACGCATGACCACAAACTCCCAACAAAATAACGAATAGCCATAACCCTGCTGCTCCACCGTCCTCACCTGAGCTTGTAAACCCTTTAAGGAAAAATCAGGATTCCAACCCGCATATAAACCCACCCCCACTGGCACATACCGGGAAGCTGTCGCCAGTCCCGATCCCGAAAGACTCGCCGCCACCTGATTGGGAGTTTTCCGATAGATCTGTAAGACCACCTCATCCACAATCCCTTGACGCACCCAAGCCAACCAATTTTGATTATATTTATTCACCGCAAAAGAGTGAGGATTAGGCGAAAGACTCACCACCAACTTGGGATTAATCGCCTTGACATGATCGTGCAACTTGCGGGTTAAATTCGTTAAAGCCTGACTTTTATTACCAAAAACACGCGGAACCGCCCAATGATCATCTAACTGAATCCCCGCCAAATCTTTTTCTTTTAAAATATCTTCCATATTCCCCAAAAGATAGGCTTGTACCTGCGGATTCGCCGGATCTAACCAGACATTGGTTTCCACCACCGTCTTCCCTGCGGGCGTTTTTAATAGCCAATCCGGATGCTTTTTGGCAATGGGATCCTTAGGCGATAACATCAAACCATACTCAAACCAAGCATAGGGCTTCAAACCCTGCCGTAAAGACTCCTTAACCGCTGCCCTCCAGGGATTGATCAACGGCGGCACAAACAACCAATTCGTCGGACGCTGGGAAGTCGGATAAAGCGTTCCCCTCAACCCATAAACACTAAAATACACCCGGTCATAACCCGATCGCGAAAGATGATTTAACACCTCATCTAAAGACGTGGTGTGATGTAACAATATCGTGCCAATATTGGTTAACCAAACCCCCTTCATCTGCTCATTTTCCACTGCCTTCCGGGGAGCCGCTCGGTGAGTAACCAACAACAAAAAAGCCACTCCAGCAACAATCCCAAACCTCTTTAGGTACTTGCTAAACTTAACCATGATTCCCGATTAATCCCACCAAGATATTTGATAATAGTATTAAGTAGGGAGGCCAAATTATTTGTAGGATGGGTTAGCGGTAGCGTAACCCATGCAGGCGTTGGGTTTCATGCTTCAACCCAACCTACGTTCATATTATATTTAATTCCACCCACCCACTTATTTTAGTCCGATTTTTAATATTCAGTTCATCATCAGCAAGACCTATTTAGTTATACTAAATCCGGTTATTAAAAACTGATTATCAGTGAACTGGGGTATCAGGTGTATTAGGCTGCCCTAACACACCCAGAAAAGATTTTAGGGAAAATTAACCGACTACACAGAGAATATCCGATGCGTGAGTAGCGGTATTCACTTTGTCATCCACATGGCTAATTTTGCCTTCTCCATCGATGATATAGGTGACGCGCTTAGAATAACCACCCCCATCGACATCATAAGCTTTGGTGATAGCACCATCGGTATCTACTAGCAATTGGAAGGGTAGGCCGTATTTTTCTTTAAATTGTGCATGGGAACCTTGGTCATCCCTGCTCACCCCGAAGACTACTATTTCCTTGTCTTGGTATTCTTGGTAGTTATCCCGGAAGCTTTGCGCTTCTTTGGTGCAACCGGGGGTATCATCT
This sequence comes from Microcystis sp. M_QC_C_20170808_M3Col, assembly GCF_007095505.1. Taxonomy (NCBI): domain Bacteria; kingdom Bacillati; phylum Cyanobacteriota; class Cyanophyceae; order Chroococcales; family Microcystaceae; genus Microcystis; species Microcystis sp. M_QC_C_20170808_M3Col. The sequence goes on along the minus strand of NZ_SFBY01000036.1, from coordinate 6,431 downwards.
TTGGGATAGAAGTATAAAACTACGACTTTACCTTGAAAATCCGACAGGGAAACGGTTTTTCCAGTATCGTCGGTGGTGGTAAAGTTCGGTGCGATTGTTCCAACGGTTAAAGCCATAACTCCGATTCCTTTACAAAAGTTAATCTATATCGATCATAAGGGATGAGGGTCAAAAACAGGGTGTCGGAATTATGAATTATGAATTATGAATTATGAATTATGAATTATGAATTATGAATTAGGGTGATGGGGAAGTGGGGTGGTGGGGAAGTGGGGTGGTCACTGCGTGCGCGTTGCGGGGGGAAGTGGGAGCTAGAGCATTGTGTGGGAATTATGAATTATGAATTATGAATTATGAATTATGAATTAGGGTGATGGGGAAGTGGGGAAGTGGGGTGGTGGGGAAGTGGGAGCTAGAGCATTGTGTGGGAATTATGAATTATGAATTATGAATTATGAATTATGAATTAGGGTGATGGGGAAGTGGGGTGGTGGGGTGGTGGGGAAGTGGGAGTCAGAGCATTTGTACTAAATTTCCTGATCAGTTTAAATGCAGTACAGCTGAGAAGACGAACAACAAACCTCCAGAATTTGTCCTAGGATAATATTTGTCAGCTAAGAGGGGGATAATATGAGGCCATTCTGGTTAAAAGTGAGAACTTTTGGGCAAAATATCTTAATCGGTTTGGGTTTAGTGCTATTAATCGGTTTTTATCACACTATCATGGCCAAATCTGCCTCATTGATGATTGTTTATCCTCCCGATAATCATCAAACCACGGCCTCTAGAATCTTTTTTATTGGCTCTGCTCCTCCATCGGGTCAAGTTTTGCTCAATAATCAACCGATTCAACGCAGTGCTAAAGGATATTTTGCCCCTAGTTTTCCCCTACAAGTTGGCGAAAATAATTTCACTATTCGCTATCAAAACCAAACTATTAATCGCCAAATAATTCGTCGAGATACTCAAGCAGTTATTCCCCAAGAATTAGCTTTTGCTGATAACTCTCTCAGTCCTTCTGTGAATAAGACGCGGTTAGTGGGGGAATGGATTTGTTTTAGCGCGATTGCTACTCCCCAAGCACAGGTTTCTGTGCAGTTAGGAGATAAAATGCTGCCTCTTTTACCCCAACCTCAAACCACAAAACTGCCTAGTAATGCCGCAGTTTTAACTAATCTCAATCAAGCGAAGTCCGAGGATAAAACTGGTTACTATCGAGGTTGTCAACAGTTTCAGCAAGAGGCTAACTTAGGAAAACCTATTTTTACAGCACAATTAAATAATCGATCGATTAGCCAACAAAGTCAAGGAGAAATTAACATTATTAGCGATCAAAATTTACCCGTGATTGAAATTATAGTTGCGGAAGGGGTAGCGCGTACGGGGCCGGGTAGTGATTATTCCCGTTTAACTCCTTTACCCCAAGGCACGAAAGCGAGAGTCACTGGGAAAGAAGGGGATTGGTTACGGTTAGATTATGGTGGTTGGATTTTAGAGCGAGAAACCCGTTTAATAGTTAATGAGGTCTTGGATAATGCTAATATTCGCGGTCTCTCTTCTCGAAGTATCAATCAAGCAACGGAAATTATTTTTCCCCTCTCCCATCCTGTACCGATCGCCGTGGCACAAGAAGATGATAAATTTATTTTGACCCTTTATAATACCATTGCCCAAACCGATACAATTTTTCTAGTGGATAATCCTTTGGTCAGACGTTTAGATTGGCGACAAATTAACCCGACCACGATAGAATACACTTTTAATCTTAACCAAAAACAACAGTGGGGTTATAGTCTTCGTTACCAGGGGACAAATTTAATCTTAACCCTGCGTCATCCTCCGGGAAAAAGTGCTAATTTACAGGGCAAAGTTATTTTATTAGATCCTGGACACGGAGGTAAAGAAACCGGTGCAGTCGGTCCGACGGGTTACACAGAAAAAGAGATTAATTTGCTTATGTCTAAATTAATTAAACGGGAGTTAGAAAAATTGGGGGCAACAGTTTATTTAACCAGAGAAACGGACATCGACTTATCCCTACCGGCACGAGTAGAGATGATTAATAATCTGCAACCAACCCTAGCACTATCGGTTCACTATAATGCTTTACCCGATGATGGAGATGCCTTAAATACTCAAGGAATTGGCATATTTTGGTATCATCCCCAGGCAGCGGATTTATCGGTTTTTCTCCACGATTATTTAACCAAAAATCTTAACCGTCCTTCCTATGGAGTATTTTGGAATAATTTAGCTTTAACTCGTCCCTATAGTAGTCCTTCATTGTTATTAGAGTTAGGATTTATGAGTAATCCTCAAGAATTTGAATGGATTACCGATACTGAGGCACAAAAACAATTAGCGCAAGTTTTAGCCGCCGGAATTAGCCAATGGTTTCAACAATCTGGGGTAATTGCTTCCAGTTAAGATTTAATGGCAATCCGAGGGAGATAAGCTTAAATCTTTGTGAAAAATCAAGCCCTAGCTGGAAAGCCAGTGATAGGATTTTCTGGAGTTTTTATTTTAGTCTGAGGAAATTAAATCAAGTTCATGGAAAAAATGTTACCAGTGAACAGCAATCGGACAAAATAACTGCTAGATTACAAGGTATAGTCCATCGCTCTCTAGTAGATATTCAAACAGCGATCGCTCTGTGAAAAAAATCTCTGGATGAGCAAACAAATAAAGATAGTTTACCTAAAAATTTGCCAATAGTTCACACCCTTATAGACAACTTGCTCGCTGCCCCCCTTATTAAGGGGGGATTAAGGGGGGATCAATTGCCCACCTCAAGGTTGGGGTGGTCCAATTAAATCCCACTCCTGTTATTATTCTCCTCTACCCATGACTAACTCTTTATATATCAGCACGACGGCAACGGGAAGCGGTAAAGCGTTAGTAGCTTTAGGAATTATTGACTTAATTCTCCGCAAAACTAATAAAGTGGCCTTTTTCCAGCCAATTGTTCTCGACTGTTCCGAAGGTCATCGGGACGAAGACATTGACTTAATCCTCAATTATTTTAAATTAGAACAAACCTACGAAGAAGCCTTCGGTTTATGTTACGAAGAAGTTAAGGATTTATTGGTACAAAAAAAATTTGATGAAATCATCGAAAGAATTATCAAAAAGTTTAAAAACTTAGAAAAAAAATATGATTTTATCCTCTGTGAAGGTTCCGATTATCTGCAAGAAAATTCCGCCTTTGAATTTGAACTAAATACAGAAATCGCCAAAAATCTCGGCCATCCCATCTTAATATTAGGTAATGCCCACCATCGCAGTATCGAAGATGCCCTTAGTCCGATCCTGATTTCCTGCGACACCTACCAAGATAAAGGTTGTACGGTGATTGGGATTATTATCAATCAAGCAGAAGAGGAAAAAATAGACGAATTACGGAAAAGCCTGACTAGAATTTTTCCCCCCCAAGAATATGCCCTAGGAGTGATTCCCCACAATGCTAAACTTAGCAGCCCGCGAGTGGCAGAAATCGCCCAACAATTACAGGCAAAAGTTCTCTACGGACAGCAGAGATTAGATAGTTTAGCCAGTAACTTTCTGGTGGTGGCCATGCAGATGCAAAATGCCCTAGAGCGGATAAAGGAAGATAGTTTAATTATCACCCCTTGGGATCGCGGCGATGTGATTATCGGGATGTTACAGGCCCACCAATCGGCCAATTATCCCCAATTAGCCGGTATAGTCTTAACAGCAGGTCATAGTCTCAATCCTTCGATCGCCCGTTTAATTGAAGGTTTGCCCGATCCCTTACCGATTCTCTCCGTCACCACCGATACCTACACCACGGCCGAACGCATCCATCAAGTGCGGACTACCCTGACCTCGACGGACTACGATAAAATTAACCTCAGTCTGCAGCTTTTTCACAATAACATCAATCTCGATCGCCTAGAAGCGCAAATTCGCACTTTGCGGACCCAGGGGATTACCCCGAAGATGTTCACCTATAATCTCGTACAACAGGCCAAAGCGCAAAAACGTCACATCGTTTTGGCCGAGGGGACTGAACCGCGCATCCTCCGGGCAGCCACAGTTTTAATCGAACAGGATATCGTCGATTTAACCCTCTTGGGACAACCGGAAGAGATCGCAATGGTGATTAAAAAACATGGTATCACTCTCGATCTCGATCGCCTGCAAATTATTCACCCCGTGGATAGTCCCCATTTTGAAAGCTATGTGCAGACCCTCTACGAAGCGAGAAAAGCCAAGGGAATGAATCTGGATCTGGCCCGGGATTATGCACAGGATGTCTCCTATTTTGCCACTTTAATGGTGTATCAAGGCGATGCTGATGGTATGGTATCGGGGGCAGTGCATACAACTCAACACACAATTCGGCCTGCACTCCAGATTATCAAAACTAAGCCCGATTGTGCGATCGTCTCCTCGGTCTTTTTTATGTGTTTAGAGGATCGAGTCTTGGTCTATGGGGATTGTGCGGTCAATCCCGACCCCAGTGCCGAGGAATTAGCCGAAATCGCCCTATCTTCTGCCGAAACCGCCCAAAAATTCGGAATTGAACCGCGAATCGCCCTGCTTTCCTATTCTTCGGGTCAATCGGGCCAGGGAGAAGACGTGGAAAAAGTACGACAAGCGACCAAAATCGCTAGGGAAAAACGCCCCGATTTGAAGCTAGAAGGCCCCATTCAGTACGATGCGGCCGTGGATAAGGAAGTAGCCGCCCAAAAAATGCCGGGGTCAGAGGTGGCGGGCCAAGCGACGGTGTTTATTTTTCCTGACCTGAATACAGGTAATAATACTTATAAAGCCGTGCAGCGGGAAACGAAAGCTTTAGCCATTGGTCCAATCCTACAGGGATTAAAAAAACCCGTCAATGATCTCAGTCGCGGTTGTACCGTTCCCGATATTATCAATACGGTGGTAATCACGGCCATTCAATCCCAATCTTTTTGAGTTATCAGTTAGAAAACGGGTTTCTTTGAGAAACCCGTTTTCTAGACTTACATAGATAAAACCCTATAGAATCGATGAAAACAGCGATACTTGACAAAATCGGGGGGGGGTGATAAGCTTTTTGGTAAAATTTACTAAAAATTGCTAATGAATACTAGAACCACCTTCAAATCCCTCTCTGGTGTCGGTGTTGTCTTCGCTGGTACAGTTAGCGCGATCACTAGAATTACCACTCTGCCCGTCCGCGCCTGTTCCTTAAAGCCTTTCTCAGATTTTCTTGGTACAACAATCGGCATGGCCACTGCTGTCACTCTCGGAACAGTAATTAGCTTGCCCGCACAGGCAACCACTCTATTTAGCCAGACGAATATCGTCACCAACCCCGGCGCAGGATTCAACGGCTCAGATGTCAGTCAAGCCTCTGCTACTGTGACTTCAGGGGGGCAGAATCCAACCGGTGGTTTCCGCTTGGCACAAAGCTTTACCATTTCTAATGCAGGACTGTGGGCGATCGATACGGTATCGGTGATGGCTTACATGACATCAACTTATGGGTTTCCCCCCACTTCACCTTTTACTGGCATCTCAGTTAATATTTGGGACAATGCCCCCGGTCTTGCCGGGAGTAATATCCTGGGTTCGTCCACAACTCTGCTATCTACTAACTGGACTGGCGTTTACCGCACTTTCAATGGCGTGTTAAACAATGCCCAACGCCCGGTGATGAACATTGCCGCCAATTTCAGTGGTTCTGGTCTTACTCTCGCGCCAGGAACTTACTGGGCAGACTACCAACTAACGGGGCTGTCACCGACAGGCGGTACAGCTGGTTTTACTCCTTTTCTAATGACAACTTCAGGAGGAAATCGTGTAACTCTAACTGGAAATGCACGGCAGTTTAACACCACGGCTGCCCCAAATGCTTGGATTACCATCAGCGAGGGTACTCCGGCTCAAGGGGTTTCTCTTCCCTTAACCGTAACAGGACAGAAAGTTCCTGAACCTAGTACCGTTTTGGCGTTGGGACTGTTAGGCTTGGGTGCATTGGTTCTTAAAGCCAAAGCCGGACAGTGATAAGGCTTAATTGCCATAGAAAAAGGGTTTCTTGAAGAAACCCTTTTTCTGGAATAAGAGGCGATCCCTAGGGATTGCTAACTCGCGCTAAACTAGATCAAGATAATTGACTTCCAATCAATTCAAAGCAAGGACAAACCCATGAAATATCGCGTCTTAATTGAGCAAGATGAAGATGGCATTTATGTGGCTGAAGTTCCCTCCCTACCCGGCTGTATTTCTCAAGGCAATACCCGGGAAGAGTTACTCGCCAACATTCAGGAAGCAATTGCTTTATATCTAGAAAGCCTAGAAGCGCACATTGACATCCTCACCGCCGTAAACGGACGGTGATTCCCAAACCTCACGATTTAGGTTTCTGCTTCTTTCCCTTGCGGGGTTTCGCACCTGCCTTAACAGATTTACTCTGTTCTGGT
>NZ_SFBY01000359.1:0-8165 GCF_007095505.1 Microcystis sp. M_QC_C_20170808_M3Col | reverse complement strand
ATTAGCTAAATTAACAGGATATACTCTCAGACAATTTGAAGAGAGATAGGCTTTTAGTGGCTTGGAAACAAGCTTTATCAATTTATTCATAATAAATATTGGCAGAAGATTAAAGATTACTTATTGTGACTAACCGTTTTGGTTAGAGAAAGATAAAATTGAGAATCTTCGGTCAAATTTATTGACTCAAAATCCGGTGTACTTAATTTAAATGAAACAGCCCTAGGGGTTTGGGGGGTAGAACCCCCCAAAGGCTTGGGTTGAGTGATAAAATCAGAAGTAACGCCCGATTTTAGCAGAGAGTTTCCCATTAAAAATCCCAACTTGGTAGATTGACAAAAATGAGATGCAGCCGTTAGGTTTGTCTAACACACCCAATCTTTATTATTAAAAATTAACCTTTTTGGCTATTGACAATTGAGCCATTTTGGGCTACTTTTTCGGCTAATTTTTGAGCAAGATTTAAGATATCGGAGGGGAGCATAATCACGGTACTGGTGTTATTTTCCGCGCCAATTTCCGTTAACATTTGTAGGCGGCGTAATTCCAAAGCGGCGGGATTTTCCATGATTAATCGGGAAGCTTCGGCTAATTTTAGCGAAGCTTCCTGTTCTGCGGCAGCTTTAATCAAACGGGCGCGTTTTTCTCGCAATGCTTCCGCTTCCTTGGCCATAGCTCGCTGCATAGCGGTGGGAATTTCCACATCTTTCATCTCCACCCGTTCGATATCAATGCCCCAAGGTTCGCTAATTTCATCGACAATTTGTTGGACTGCTTGATTAATTTTGTCTCGTTTTTGCAAGACATCATCGAGATGATTTTGACCAACTACATTTCTTAAAGTGGTCATGGCCGCTTGATAAACGGCCGTGGGGTAGGATTCGACTTTATTAATCGCTTTGTTGGGGTCGATAATGCGATAGTAGAGAACCGCATTAACCTTAATTGTGACATTATCGGCGGTGACAGTTTCTTGCGGGGCAATATCGACGGTTTTGGTGCGAATATCCACCCGCATTTTTTGGTCAACTAGGGGAATGATCCAGTACAGTCCGGGGCCTTTGGTGTCTTGATAACGCCCTAGGCGAAAGATAACACCACGCTGGTATTCTCGATCGATTTTAAAGCCATTTAATCCCAGAATGCCCGCTATCAACAAGAAGGGTGCTAAAAATTCCATATTAATTACCAGTTATCGGGTTCAAGTAATCACTGTGCGGTGACATCTCAACGACAATCTCCTCACGGCTGACCACTAATACATTCATTCTAGAGAGTAACCGGGCTGTCGGGGAAACTCATAACGAAATATTACAATTTTTAGGAATTGCCCAACCAGCAGGGTTGACTCGACTTCCAGACCCCGACCTGAGATAAACTACAGAATGTTATCAGAATTTACCTTGATATTATGAGCGTAGTTAGCCAAGTCATCCTCAAAGCCGACGACGAACTTCGTTATCCTAGTAGTGGTGAACTACAGGGTATCGGGCAATTTTTAAAAACCGGTGAGCAGAGAATTCGCATTGCCGAAACTCTCGCTGACAATGAGAAAAAAATCGTCGATCAGGCTCAAAAACAACTGTTCAAGAAACGTCCCGATTATAGAGCGCCGGGGGGTAATGCCTACGGTCAGCGTCAATATAATCAATGCTTGCGCGATTATGGTTGGTATCTGCGTCTAGTTACCTATGGGGTATTAGCCGGAGATAAGGGACCGATCGAACAAACCGGTCTGATCGGGGTCAAAGAGATGTATAACTCTCTTAATGTTCCCGTCCCCGGCATGGTGGAGGCGATTCGTTGTCTCAAAGAGGCCGCTTTAGGTCTTTTGACTCAAGAAGATGCCGTGGCAGCAGCCCCCTACTTCGACTTTATCATCCAGTATATGTCCTAAGCGATCGGGACAGTCCCAGAGGCCTGAAGTCTGAAAAGGAGCAATTTTCGTCTCTTTCAGGGTTCAGGCTTGACTTTTTTCAGTGATCAGTAATCAGTAATCAGTAATCAGTGAAAAGACAGTAGGAAACTGCCATTTGATGAGGCTCACTTAATACATACTGCTCACTTAATACTCAAAACTCACAACTCACAACTCACAACTTAAAACTTAAAACTCAAAACTGATAACTGATAACCGATAACTGATAACTGATTATGTTTTGGCGCATTATACTACTGACTTTTCTGATTCCATCGGTCTATGGGGTGTTTGGCTGGTCGATCGCCCATGAGCGTTTATCATGGAGTGATTGGTTACTTGTCCGCGGTGATGAGATGAATTGGACTCTCACGAGCGAATGGCTAGAAATCATCATCTATATCCTAGCGGTAGGGGTTATCCTCTCAATTGCCCTAGGATTAACTCTGTTTAGTCACTTAATGCCGGTATTTTTCCGCAGTTGGTTTAAAAACGATATTAGCGCTGTATTATCAATTCTCGGCTGGTCTTTGGCGGTAGTCTTTATCTTCCACAAGTGGGCGGTATTTAGTCGAGTTTTAATCCTGTTAGCTGCTGCTATCCTTGGTCGTCTAGAAATTCAGGAAGCAGGTTACAATAGGTGGCAAGTTTTCCTGATGCTCACCATCCTCTGCTTAGGTAGTTTTGGCTTGGGAATTTGGGCTTATAATCTTTGGGGTCACGAATTTCATCGAGTTACTACCGATTAATCTTATCTCTAATCTTTAAAAAGTATGCCCAAAAAAAATAACGATACGCTCAAACGAGTCTTAATTGTTTCCTCTGGTTTAGTATTTTTGGCTTTAATGGTGGTGCCAACTTTAGGTTTATGGAAAAATAATAATTCTAATTCCCCCCAAGGCAATCAACCTGGGCAAGAGGCAACTATTCCTCCCGAAAAATTAGCAGAAATGGTCAAAGGTTACGAGAAAATTCTCGAACGCGAACCGGATAACCCCACTGCTTTGCAAGGACTGGCCCAAGCTCGCTTACAGTTAAAAGATTTTATCGGAGCCAGAGAACCTTTAGAAAAGTTATATCAAAAATATCCCGACAATCTGGAAGTTATGCTAGTTCTTTATGGAACAAGATTACAAACTCAAGATGTTTCTGGAGCTAAAAGTATCCTAGAAAAATTAGTCAAAAATTATCCCCAAGAACCGAAGTTTAAAGAAGAATTAACTCGCTTAAATCAAGCGATTGCGGCAGCTTCCAAACAGCAACCCCCAGAACCTAAAAAGTAATGAAAAAAGAATTAATTATTGAAGCTGGGCGAAGTGAAAGACAATATCGAGAATTTTTTATCTCTTGACTTGTTGCGATTATCGACATTGCTTGGGCATTACTGCGGCCCTGCTTCGGTAAATTAGCCCCTTTACCTAGGGTTTGCTGAATAAATCTAAAAACCTTGTTGGATAATATTTTTAGGCTTTTTTAGGCACTTTTTCCCTGAAAATTAGGTAATTGACCCCCTGAAAATGGGTAAAACCCCACACCCCACACCCCACACCCCACACCCTACCCCCACGAAAAACTTTTTGCTGCAGACCCTACCTAGGAATGGCACTGCCCCCTAGACGACTAGAAAGAAACTTAGCTAATATCATCTAACCCTGACATTAGCTAACTTTGTTAGATAAGAACTTTTTTAGGAATTATGATCGGCCTATAATAATAACTGTAGTCACCCCTATCCTTTAGGGATAATTCTTGGTTTAGGGTTGATGTCCTTCAGCGCAAGCGAGATTGGTTATGAAAATTAGCGAACTAGAAAACTACTTGGCTCAGGTTAAGTCAGAGATTGGTGACATCGATATCGTCTATCAATGTCACAACCAGCACTATAGTTGGTTGGACAAAATGAGAAGCCATCAACTGAAAGTGTTAAAAAATACCGTAGACACTAAATTATTAATTTCTCTGCAATAGCCATTTTCTCTTGCTAGATGCCGGCTGAAGTCCGGTCTGTCTAATCTGCTTAACAGTTTATCTTTTCTTCGCTGTCGATAGGTTCTTAAACCAGCCGCGTCGCCAAAAGAAAATGATTAAACTGAAAGCAACGGTTAGCATCAACACCCAGACGAACACATAGCCCCAATACCATTCTAATTCGGGCATATTATAGGGGGATTTATCAGGATTAAAGTTCATGCCATAAATACCGACAATGAAGGTGAGCGGGATAAAAATCGTCGAGATTACCGTTAAAGTTTTCATAATCTCGTTCATTTTATTACTCACGGAAGACAGGTAAAAATCCATTAAACCATTGGCAAATTCCCGGTAATTTTCGATAACATCGAGGATTTGTACTACATGGTCATAACAGTCTCGTAGATAGGGTTTAATCGTTGTATCGATGACAATATACTCATCCCGTAAAAGCGCATTGAGGGTGTCCCTTTGCGGCCAAATTGCTCGTCGCAGGGAGAGTAATTCCTGACGTAGTTGGTAAATTTTTGATAAAGTCTGTTCCGTGGGACTAGCTAAAATTTCGTTTTCTAACTCCTCGATTCTTTCTCCGTAGGACTCTAAAACAGGAAAATAACCGTCAATAATTGCATCCCAAATCGAGTAGGCTAAATAACCCGATTTTTGCTGCCGGATGGAACCTTTATTCAAACGGATTCTTTCCCTAACTCCCTCTAAAGAATCGTATTGTCCTTCTTCCTGCACGGTTAAAATATAATTCTTCCCGACTATTAAACTGATTTGTTCTAACAAAAAACCCTGATGATCGATCAGGATGGCCATTGGCACTATAATTAAAATATAATTATCGCATTCTTCCACTTTTGGTCTTTGGGGAATACTGACTATATCCTCAAGGGTTAAGGGATGTAAATGAAAAATTTCCCCCAACTCTTGCAGTTTATCTTCATTACCCAAACCGACGATATCGATCCAAGAGATGGAATCATTGGATAAATATTTAAGACAGTCTTGAGGTAAGAGATTATTAACTATAGTGGCTTGTTGAGAATTATAATTAATTAAAAATATCTCGGTAGTAACGGCATTTTCATCGATGGTGATTAACCCCGGCATCGTCCCGGGTTGGTTATAGTGGTAATCGTAAAGGTGGGGTTTTGTCTGGGAGGATTTTCGCCCTTTTTTATACCTAGTTAATCTTTTGTTATTGCTCATAGTTGAGATCGATCGCTGTTTGCCTTTTTCTTAGCATTGATCGCTCAAACATTCCTCAATTTTTAGCTAACTTTAAGATTGTCCAAGATTGTTAAAAAACGAATATTAAACGTAAATGCCAATTATTAGCCGTTTCCCTCTCGATTTCGATGTGACGGATAAACTCGCGAAAATAAAAACGGCGCTCGATTTCCGATAAATCTCGCCAAAATTGCGGAAAAGCAACGGCACGAGCGATAATAGTCAGGTTATCGGGGGGTAATTGGTCTAAACGTCCTTGAATCTGCGCGATCTCGTTTTTCAGTTTATAGGCCCGTAGATTAGCCGTTTCTTGATCTAAAATTCCCGCCGCTTCTAGGGAGGGCAATTGCGACAAAATATCGTTTTTTTGCCCTATTTCCTCGCTCATTCCCCGTTTGATCCCCTCTAAATCCGGTAAAGATATCTGAGCGATCGTCGGTGGTAGGTCTTGACAAATGCGCTGGATTGTGCTATCAAGAATTTTCTCATAAGCGATCGCCGAACATTTTTTTGTCCGGGGACATTGCAAAGGTCGCAAATAGAGGTATTCTGTGCCTTTTCCTCGCGCCGTCACTTTGGTAATCGTCATCCCCGATTGACATTGACTACAGAGGACTAAACCCGCTAAGGAACGCGGGGCGCTGGCACTGCGGGGGGGTAATTTGCGATTATTTCTCAGGATGCGATCGATCTGGGCCGCTTCTTCCCGGGAGATAATCGGGGTGTGGGTATCGGGGATAATATCTTGACCGAGATAGCACAAATCGCCGCGATAAACGGGATTATTCAGCCATTTATGGGCAGTGGCTACCGATATCTTCTTGCCGTAGCGTTTTTCTAGATAGCGCACCGTGGAACGCAGGGAAGCGGAAATCAAAAAGCGATCAAAAAAGTCTTTGACTACTGGTGCGGTACTGCGATCGAGTATATAACGCTCCTTGCCACGACGATAACCGTAGGGGGCTTTTCCGGGGGGAGGCAAAGCTTGCAGACGATTGTGAGCGTGACCTGCTTTTAAACGGTTACTTAGTTCGTTTTTTGCGATTTCTTGCAGAATCTTGGCAAAATTAAGCTTATAATCCGGGTCTTCTAGGGCAATTATATCTATGTCGAGGGCTTCTAAGGATTGTAAAATTTTGCTAACTTCTGTGCCATTGTCTCCCAATTCTGCTATGCGACGCAGGATCAGCAGTCGGGGGGGAGTCCCTTGACAATCGCGGAGCAGTTGCTGTCGTTGTGAGCGATCGCCAAAATCCTGATACACTTGTTCGGGAGAATAGACCCAAATCGAGGCATCGGGGGGACTATCGAGCAGGGGATTGGTATAGGTGTAGGCGATAATTTTCATGTTTTGCCGAAATCCTCCTATAGATAAGCTGTACTGCCTTTAAACCGCGTCTTGAAAAGTTTAGTACAAATGCTCGAACTACCTCTCCCCGCTCCCAACTCCGGCGCTCATAGACAGTCTTAACCAGTAATTTAGATAGTCAACAGCTTACCCGCGGGCGAATGGAAAAGGAATTTCTGCCCATCTCCCTAACCCCCGCCAGCTGGCGATCGTTCCGCTACACTTGGCAATTTCTAGGCCGGGCGCGATTCGTCTAGGGAGAGGGTAAAGAGCGAAGGAAAACCGTGAGTATGGCGGTAATAATCGCGACGGTTACGGGGATAATCAGCGATTTCGCCCCTTTTAAATCGGATATATCCTTAACTAGCCCCGATTGTTCGTTTTCTAGCCTTTCTAACCGCTTATCCATTCCCTCGACTTTCTCGATTAATTTTGCCTGTCCTACCTCTAGTTTTGTCAGGCGATCATCGATTCGATCGATCTTTCCCTCGATCCGCGTCAGGATGGCTTCTAGGGAATAGGTGACGGTTTCTCCCGATTGACTCATAAACTAAATTCCTTGTTGCGGGGGATACTTCGCATTCTATCACTCCCGAAAGATGGCAGAATTACCAATCCAGAGGCAACGGCAACGATTATCAGCCTACAATATTACTAGGCGATCGAATAATCTCCGAAATTCAGATGAGTCAATTAAAATCTATTTCTGGGAAAAAGTTCGCCAAAATTTGAGAACGTCATTGAGAATTCAAGGTAGTCATCACATTTACTGTATTACTCGTTCAGAATGTCTATGAACCATCGTCAACAATTAATTCAAGAACTCGAACAAGCACCTGATGATCTAATAGAAACCGTGTTAGATTTTTTACATCGAGTTCAGGCAACAGGCAACAGTCATCCTCTGGCCAAGTTTTCAGGCATTTTAAGCGATTCAGAGGCCAAAGAACTACAACAAGCCATTAAAACAGAATGTCGTCAGGTAGATGTCAATGAGTGGTGAAATTGCCTTAGATACTTCTGCGGCAATTCGTTTTTTAAATGGAGACGTAGGGGTTACTAAAAGAGTGCTGGTACTACCAGAAATCATTTTACCAATGGTTGTGGTGGGAGAGTTACTATTTGGTGCGGAAAATTCCACGCGCCCCTTACAAAATTTACCTCGTTATTTGGATTTTATAGAAGCCTGTAAGGTTTTACCATTGGGGAAAGAAACCGCCTCGGTTTATGCTCAAACTCGGTTAGCTTTGAAGCGCAAAGGACGACCCATACCCATGAATGATCTATGGATTGCTGCTCAATGTATAGAAAATAATTGGGTATTGGTGACAGATGATACTGATTTTAATTATGTAGATGGACTGATTTTAGAACGTTGGTAAAGAGTGTATCACCTACAAGAATAGCGTACAATACCACTAGGCGATCGAATAATCTCCGAAATTCAGATGAGTCAATCCCCCGTCACCGATTCCCTAGAAACTGTTCTAACAAGAATCGAAGGCAAGTTAGACTCTTTACCAAAATTTTGGGTTAAAGCCCCGTCCTTTTAGGACGGCTTGATGTTAAAATAAAATTGGTTTGAATCCCCTGAGTGGGCGGTAGTGAATGGCTCGATTGAGTTGAACCCTTGAACTCGAAAGTCTGCATAAGAGACAAAAAGGGAGGGTAGCGAAAACCTCGTCAAACATA
>NZ_SFBY01000358.1:0-3595 GCF_007095505.1 Microcystis sp. M_QC_C_20170808_M3Col | reverse complement strand
CGAAACGAATAGGCTTTTTCCATGTCTCACATTTTAGCATATATTTGGTAAATGCGCTAGTATTTAACGGTAAAGCCGTCGTAGAACGACGGGGTTTCAGACCCAAAATTTTCGATGAACAACCGCGGGTGAGCATCGTAGATCGACAAAAATGAGATGCAGCCAGTTCTCGAACTTGTTTAACTCGATGCTGGACGGGAAAATAAGCACAAATCTAACTATACTCATTACAATATAAATATCAACGACCACGATAAAAAACTCTTATGCGGGTAACTCTAAAATCGGCCTTGAGTGACAGTCATATCGATGCTAATCAAAGCAGCAGTCAACGTCAACTGATGCTCTCGATCGCCGCCACCAGTGAACAGATCAACACAAATTTACCGATTAATCTTTGTTTAGTTCTCGATCATAGCGGTTCTATGCAGGGAAAACCCCTAGAAACGGTCAAAAAAGCGGCCTTCAGTTTAATAGAATCCCTCGGGGTTAACGATCGTCTCTCGGTAATAGCTTTCGATCATCGCGCCAAAGTTATTCTTCCCTCCCAATCGCGACAGGATGATCTGACCTCAATTCGCTCAAAAATTCAACAATTACAAGCGGGAGGAGGTACGGCGATCGATGAAGGGATAAAATTAGGTATTCAAGAAAGTTCTACCGGCAGCAAAGGTTATGTGTCTCATATTTTTCTGCTTACCGATGGTGAAAATGAACACGGAGATAATCAACGCTGTTTAAAATTAGCCGCAGTAGCGGCCGAGTACGGTATCACCTTAAATACCTTCGGTTTTGGCGATCGTTGGAATCAAGATATCCTAGAAAAAATTGCCGATATCGCCGGCGGAAGTTTATCTTATATCGAAAGACCCGAACAGGCTTTAATTGAATTTACTCGTCTATTTAACCGTTTGCAATCTGTCCGATTAACTAACGCTTTCCTGCAATTAGAATTAGATGCTCGGACTCATTTAGCGGAGTTAAAACCCATTGCCCAAGTTGCCCCAGAAACCATAGAAATGACCCTACAAAAAGAGGGCAATTTTTACATCACCCGTTTGGGTGATTTAATGATAGATGAAGAAAAAATTCTCCTCCTCAATCTCTATATTGACCAAATTCCCCCCGGTACTCACACTATAGCTCAGGTGAAGATTCGCTACGATGATCCCGCTTCCGGTCAAAAAGGGCTAGAAACTGCGACTATTAGCCTTAATATCGCATCCCAAGCTATCTATCAATCCCAATTAGACGAGCAAGTTCAGAAATCGACTCTGACTTTAGCCAAATATCGTCAAACCCAAATCGCTGAAGAAAAATTAAAACAGGGCGATCGAGCAGCCGCCGCCACCATGCTACAAACCGCGGCCAAAACCGCCTTACAATTGGGAGAAAAAAACGCCGCCACTGTCCTCCAAACTAATGCCACCCGTTTACAGGTGGGAGAAGAATTGAGCGAGGGAGATTTAAAGAAAACCCGCATTATTGCTAAAACAAGACTACAAACCGATGGTTGACATCCTCACCGTCCGTAAACGGACGGTGAGGATGTCAACGAGTTTCCCCTAAAACAACCGTATTAACTCTCCGTCGGCGATCGAGCCATTGTTGTAAAATAATCGCCGCCGCTTCCCGATCGATCGCTCCCTTATCCCAAGAGGAAAACTGTTTTTTGGCTTTTAAGAATTCTTCCGCCTCTAGGGACGTGCAACGCTCATCAATGTATTCGAGGGGCAAATCCAAGGCTATCCCTAGTTTCTGGGCGTATTTTTGCACCTGTTGGGCCTGAAATCCTAACTCTCCGGCCATGGTATAGGGCAGTCCCGCCACCAAAATCTTAATATTTCTTTCCTTGACAATTGCCTTAAACTGTGCTAGGTCGGCAACAAAAGAAGAACGGATAATCGTGGTTAAACCGGTGGCGATTAAACCTGTGCCGTCACATCCTGCCACTCCTACCCGTTTTTTACCGATATCTAAGCCTAGGGCGGCGACCCTTTCCATTACACTGGATGCCCCTGATCGGGGGGTTCCGAGGGGGGTTTAACTGGGGGAAGTTCCCCCGGACTGTCGAGGGAGTCCAAGGGGGGATTATTGGGCCATTTTAACCAAGACATCCGACTAGGGATGGGAGTGCGCGGCACCGGTTGTAAACCCTGCAGCATTTCTGCTAGGGCGGAATTTTCCGGCTTAGTTTCGCGGATTTTGTGCCATACCGAGCGCGACATCATCAGGGTGTGGGAACTGCGGATCGCTCCCAATTGTTCCAGATATTCCCGTCTTTCGTGCTGATAATCGGCAGATATCAACTCTAGCGAGCGAGGGGGATACTTGCGAGTGATCTGGGCCATCTGGATTAATAACTTAGGATAGAGCCAAGTGTAGGCGGGATGGACAATTAATTTCGCTTGATGGGGTCGCTCATCCCGATTAGATAGAATTAATTCAAAATAACCGATCGCCGCTTTTCGTTGTGGTTCAAAAACGTAACCGCGACTAATTTGCGGACTGCCGCACCAACTTTGACAGCGATAGAGCAAACTATCAACTAAATTGATTTTAAAATCCTGGATATGGCGATCAAATACCTGACGCAGTAGCGGCGGCATAGACACACAATCTAACTGATAAAGCAATTGAGCGTCAGCATTGCTCACGGGCAGTAAATTCGGTAAATCTGGCTCTTGTTTCGCCAATTCCTGTAATAATTGCGGCGGTAAAGACCAATAGGTTAATTCCGCCAAAGGCTGAAAACCGTGTTGCCGGAAAAGTGCCAAACTGTCCTTTTGATTGATATTAACCTCTAACACCCAGGTGCGCGCTTCCCAAACCGTTTCTAGACAATAACGCAGTAATTGCGCCCCGATGCCCTTGGGTTCGCTTAAAGACTCCGCTGGATGCACCCGCACCTGTTCCACCCGCCAAGTGCTGCGACTACTATTAAAAGGGGTGACTTGGATTGCCCCGCGAATTTTCCTTTCTTCTCCCCGATTGGCCATGGACTCGGCCACATAGACATGAAAACGGTGTTGGAGAGGATTAGGAAAAAGACTGAGAATTTTAAACAACCCAAACCAAGGCCGCACCTGTTGCACCTGCGTGCGGAAATTTTGGGCGCGACGATCAATATCCTCATCGAAGTCATCCAGGGTTAAAGCTTCAATGTCTTCCAAATCCCGATATTGTACGGGACGGATCGGGCGATCGCTAAAATCGTCCCCTTGGGGAACAGGAGAAGTGGTCATGGCTCTGGGGTAAATATCGTCTATGCACCTATCACTTTAGCAAATTACTTGTTAAAAGTTGGTAGAGCAGCCTAGATTCGTAAAACAGCAGGCGACACAGTCCATCTTTCCCCAGTGCTTTAAAACTTGGCAACTCTTGGTTGACTTCGATTTTTTGCCTAGGGCTGTTTCATTCTCCCATCAGAATATCAAAAGTAAAAGCGATCACTGTCTTTGTAAAATGAAAAGTGCCCGCCAACTTTTAAAATATATGTTGAGCTTAATAGAAAAACTGAAACAAGTCAAGGACTTTCGGAAAGATAAAGGAAAAAGACACCCTTTATGGATAGTATTAGTAGTAATAATACTGG
>NZ_SFBY01000357.1:0-3661 GCF_007095505.1 Microcystis sp. M_QC_C_20170808_M3Col | reverse complement strand
ATTGGTAAAAGCTGTTTGTAAATGTCTTAACCCTTGTTGCAAAGGTACACAGCTTACTTCATTGAGAAAGTCTAATTCTTCTTGCTTTTTCCAATCGGTTAGCATTGAAGAGGTTTCAGTATATCCTACTCTTTCTTGTCTTTCATACCATGCTTGTGTTCGTTCGTGGAGAGCTTTGTTGTAAACCAATCTTACACAGCCCAAAGTGCGCCGCAATAGCGACTCTTGTTCGGGTGTGGGGTAAAATCGGTAAGAATAGGCTTTCTCCATGTCTTACATTCTAGCATATATCGTGTAAATGCGCTAGTATTTAACAGTAAAGCCGTCGTAGAACGACGGGGTTTCAGACCCAAAATTTTCGATGAGTGTAAATTGGACGAATAGCCGCGCCAAGCGATTAAGTGCCTTACCCCCCTACGTTTTCGCCCGTTTGGATGAATTAAAAGCCTTAGCACGCAAAGAAGGACTAGATTTAATCGATTTAGGGATGGGTAATCCCGACGGTTTTGCCCCGCGTCCAGTTATCGAAGCGGCCATTCAAGCTTTTGAAACCCCCCAATTTCACGGTTATCCACCCTTTGAAGGAACCGCCAGTTTCCGAGAAGCGATCGCTAAATGGTATGATCGCAGTTATGGAGTGGAACTCAATCCCGATAACGAAGCTTTACCCCTGCTAGGTTCCAAAGAGGGCCTATCTCACCTCGCCCTAGCTTATGTTAACCCCGGCGATGTGGTCTTGGTTCCCAGTCCCGCCTATCCCGCCCATTTTCGCGGTCCCTTGATTGCTGGGGCGACGCTATACCCGATTATCTTAAAAGCAGAACAGGATTGGCTGATAGATATCGATTCTATCCCCGAAGATGTGGCTAAACAGGCGAAAATCCTCTATTTTAACTATCCCAGTAACCCCACGGCCGCCGTTGCCCCCCGGGAATTTTTTGAAAAAATCGTTGCTTGGGCCCAGCACTATGAGATTATGCTCGTCCATGATCTCTGTTATGCGGAATTAAGTTTTGATGGTTATCAGCCCACCAGTTTATTAGAAATTCCGGGGGCAAAAGAGATTAGTGTGGAATTTCATACCCTCTCGAAAACCTATAATATGGCCGGGTGGCGCGTCGGTTTTGTCGTGGGCAATTCCGATATTATTCAAGGGTTACGCACCCTGAAAACTAATCTCGATTATGGCATCTTTTCCGTCATCCAAAAAGCGGCCGAAACCGCCCTACAACTGCCGGATGAATACGTCAAACAAGTACAGGAAAGATACCGGCAGCGACGAGATTTTTTAATCAAAGGTTTGGGGCAATTAGGTTGGGATATTCCCCCCTCTAGGGCGACAATGTATCTCTGGGTCCCCTGTAGCGTCGGCATGACTTCCACGGATTTCGCCCTCAGCGTCCTGCAAAAAACCGGTGTTGTTGTCACTCCGGGTAATGCTTTTGGAGAGGGAGGGGAAGGTTATGTGCGCGTCAGTTTAATCGCCGATATCCCGCGATTAGGGGAAGCTTTGCAGCGCCTCGAAGATGCGGGAATTCGCTATCAGTAAGGAGAGTTTTTCCCCTTGATTTGCCCGCAAAATCCCTCTAGGCACTGGCTAAAATTGCGATTATGATGGAATTTTATCGCGGTAGCTTGCCACTTCCATGACCTACAGCTTAAGAATTGCCGATATTCCTGTCAGTGAAAGACCAAGGGAACGTTTAATCAGCGTCGGGGCGAAAAACCTCAGTAACGCCGAATTATTAGCGATTTTACTAGCTACAGGTCAAGGTAAGGGGAAACTCTCGGCGGTGGGTTTAGGACAGCATATTCTCAACGAATTGAGTAAATATCGCCGGGATCCTTTGGATGTTTTGAGGGATATTCAGCCCCAGGAATTAACCGCTATTCATGGCATTGGACCGGCTAAGGCCACTACTATTCTAGCGGCGATCGAATTGGGAAAACGAGCTTTTCAACGACGACCGACGGAAAAAATGGTCATCGATAGTCCCGATACCGCTGCCGCTATCCTTGGACACGAACTAATGTATCAGTCTCAGGAACGTTTCGCCGTTATTTTACTCGATGTCAAAAATCAGTTAATCGCACTAAAAGTGATTACTATCGGCACAGCCACGGAAACACTGGTACATCCGCGAGAAATCTTTCGAGAAGTAGTGAAACAATCAGCTACTAAGTTAATTATCGCCCATAATCACCCCACCGGGTCACTTGTGCCTAGTCAAGACGATATTTTACTCACAGAACAATTATTACAGGGGGCTACCTATCTAGCCATTCCTCTCCTAGATCATTTGATCCTCGGTAATGGCAACTTCCAAAGTCTTCGCCAAATCACAGATCTTTGGGAAAAATATCCCCAAGAAGATTAGACCCCTTGTAACAATCAAAAATTGTGGTTAGGTTTAGCTGGAAAAGGGAGCGAGTGCGCTCGAAATCCGGGTAAAATTTGAGAGATACAATCGGTCAATTGGGCATGGATTATAAAGAAGCGGGCGTGGATGTGGAAGCGGGACGCGCTTTCGTCGAGAAAATTCGCCAAAATGTGGAAAGTACCTTCCGTCCCGAAGTTATCGGCGGTTTAGGCGGTTTTGGCGGCTATTTTCAGTTACCTTCCGGTTATCAGCAACCGGTGTTAGTATCGGGAACTGATGGCGTAGGAACCAAGTTGAAAATTGCCCATAGTCTCAATCGCCATGATACGGTGGGAATTGACCTCGTGGCTATGTGCGTCAACGATGTCTTAACCTCCGGGGCTGAACCTTTATTTTTCTTAGATTATCTCGCCACCGGTAAACTGGAAGCGTCACAGTTAGCGGCGGTGGTATCGGGAATCGCTAGTGCCTGTCGTGATAGTGGTTGTACTCTTTTGGGAGGGGAAACGGCGGAGATGCCGGGGTTTTATTCGGCAGGAGAGTACGATTTAGCGGGTTTTTGCGTCGGTATTGTCGAAAAAAGTCAATTACTCGACGGCGGTAAGGTGCAAATCGGCGATGTGGCTATCGGTTTAGCCAGTAGTGGGGTTCACAGTAACGGTTTTAGTCTTGTTCGCAAGATTATCGACACCCAGGGCTTAAATTGGCAAGATTGCCCCGAAATTTTGACCGGCTCTAGCTTAGGTGAAGTTTTGTTAACTCCCACTAGACTTTATGTCAAACCTGTGCTAGAACTTCTGCGCTCTGGGTTAGATATTCACGCCATGGCCCACATTACTGGGGGTGGCATCCCGGAAAATTTGCCCCGCTGCTTAGGTAAAGGGCATTCCGTGCAGATTTATCCCGAAAGTTGGCCAGTTTTGCCGATTTTTCGCTGGTTAGCCCAGATGGGATCGGTTAATTCCGAAGCCATGTTTAATACTTTTAATATGGGTATCGGTTTTGTGATCATTGTCCCATCAGATCTGGCTCGATCGACTATTAATCAACTACAATCCTCTGGGATTAATGCCTACCAAATCGGTGAAGTAATTGCCGGTAAGGGGGAAATTGTTGGGCTTGATTATATCAACTAAAAAAACTTTTTGCCGCAAACCCTAGTTAGGGTTTGCGGCAAAAAGTTATTGAAAAGTACAGGTCTCTTAATCAATGATTTCACTTAGCTACAAGCATAAGCTTTAGTTGTTGATTAGTTTCTAAGTCATAACTTATTGTCATCA
>NZ_SFBY01000356.1:0-4187 GCF_007095505.1 Microcystis sp. M_QC_C_20170808_M3Col | reverse complement strand
ATGTTTAAAAGTAGGTTCTCTTCCTTCTAAAGCTGACCGGGATGAACAAGAAGACTACAAAGAAAAAAAGCTAGAACCCAGACTAAATGAGGCTAAAGAAGGAAAAAGGGCTGTTTTTTCGTTGATGCTGCTCACTTTGTTATGGGAGCTTTTCTCGGTATTGGTGTTTTGAGAGACTTTTCGTTAAGTCGCCGAGCGGGCGTAAACGCTTTAATGTTTGAGGAGCATTAAATGTGATAACCCATGAAGTTATTCTGGTTACTAATGACACTTATATTACAGCAACTCAAGTCTGTGAACTTATTGGAAAAATAGCTGCTTTAGGACTAATAATTTCCATCACTCTGGTATTAGATAATGCCCGCTATCAGAAAGGCAAAGTTGTTGAGTAATTAGCTCTTTCTTTGTCAATAGAGCTACTCTATCTGCCGTCTTATTCGCCTAATCTAAATTTAATTGAAAGGCTGTGGAAATTTGTCAAAAAGAAATGTTTATATGGTAAATATTATGAAAACTTTTCTGACTTTTCTTCAGCTATTTATGAATGTCTGAATGATGCCCATCTGAAACATAAAAAAGAACTGGATTCCTTGCTCACTCTACGATTTCAGAAGTTTAATATAGCGTTTCCTGTTGACAAGAGGTACATTCTCAATCCTGAAAAGCTTAATCAGCAAAGGTTAAAGTGTGCCACACAGATGTGAGAACCGCTATAAATCTCAGATTATGAACGTCTAAAGTATAACCGAAGAAGCGATCGCTCTAGCACAAGAATTCTTACAACAAAGCAACCTACCCCCCAAAGCGTCTAATGATGCCTTACACATGGCACTAGCAACCGTTTATGGCTTAGACGATCTGCTATAGCAAAGACCAAGGTGCTTAGGACAATCCATCGCTGAAACCCTGTTCAGATAAGAGTTTGAAAATTGAAAGCGTCCTAAATAACCCATTATTTGCTATAACATGGAATTGTAAGCACATGGCAAACGCTCAAATCCAAAGAAAGCTATCCCAAATTAGTCTTGAGCTTGGATACAGGCTACCATTTGTTTGTACCCCTTACGAGTTCATAGGATTTAAGCTTCGAGGAGAATAACTATGTATAAAGATGAAATTGTCGAAGAAATTTATAGATATAGAGAAGAATACGCAAAATCTCTCAATTATGATCTCAAGGCAATATTTGACGATCTTAGAAAAAAGCAAATTTCCAGTGGACGAAAATTCGTAAAACTGCCAATTAAAAGAGTGTCTAACAAATCACTGCACCCGACCTACTGATATACTTCTGCTATTATTCAAAGTTAGTAGCGGCGAGTGAGTTCAACCGTTATACTGAAT
The DNA here is from genome assembly GCF_007095505.1 of Microcystis sp. M_QC_C_20170808_M3Col. Taxonomy (NCBI): domain Bacteria; kingdom Bacillati; phylum Cyanobacteriota; class Cyanophyceae; order Chroococcales; family Microcystaceae; genus Microcystis; species Microcystis sp. M_QC_C_20170808_M3Col. The sequence goes on along the minus strand of NZ_SFBY01000356.1, from coordinate 2,843 downwards.
CGGTTTTTAATAGCATGATTAAGCCCCAATGCCACTTGAAAAAACCCGCTCCCTTCTCCACACTGCTGTAATAAAAAACAACTCTCCCCCGATAGCGATCGCTAAAGGTCGAATAATTGTAAATTTTTGTCAAGGGGGGCGGTCAGATATAGGAATCATTGCTATAATGAGCCTAAATTGTCAGAAATTTAGTTAGGGCTTGCTGAATAAATCTAAAAACCTTGTTGGATAATATCTTTAGGCTTTTTTGAAATCCAAAAGTACCAGATACGACTTGGTGTGATAATCAGTGTTTATCGTTCCTAGTAGTCTTGCTAGGCAAGGATTTGAAGAATATATTTCTGGAAAATTACCCCTATTCTTCCTCCTTCCACACAGAAACGAGAAGAGCCGAAATTTCCGGGACTTTTTCCCTGAAAATTAGGTAATTGACCCCCTCAAAATCGGTAAAACCCCACACCCCACACCCCACACCCCACACCTAGGAAAAACTTTTTCAGCAGACCCTAGTTAAACAAGGTTTTTGGCAATATGCTAATCTGGCTAACACGCTTTTGGGCGTGATATAGGGAAGGTTTCTTGCGATCACGCCTAAATAGAGTGATATTGGTTATTAGTAATGCAGCAGAACTTTACTTTCAGAGCGGTATGACTGCCACTAACGAGGAGCTTGCAGCAGCCCGCAAGGAAGGGATGAAACAAGCAAAAAATGAGACCCCACTAAACGAGTAACAACTATCTTGGTTGTTTTTCTGTAATATGATTTTTATTTGCGTTTTTTGAGTTGTTAGTAAGGCAATACTCTAAATATTTTTTACAGTCCAAAAAATGATTCAAGAATGGTGTATAGCAAATAATGGGTTATTTAGGACGCTTTCAATTTTCAAACTCTTATCTGAACAGGGTTTCAGCGATGGATTGTCCTAAGCACCTTGGTCTTTGCTATAGTTTATGATACTGCTGTTTGTCTTAGCCAAAATACCAACATATGCAGTCGGAGCAGCTACAATCCGTCCAAACCGTTACAATTTACAAAGCTCCTCAAAAAGGTAAAGGTCAAAAATTGCTGGATGAGGGATTTCAACCTGTTGATTTCCCGTATAACCCTCCTTATGTCGATGGAAGTTGCTACTTTGCCGGTCCAAATGACAGAAGTATTGCCGAGGAATTTAACCAAAGCTACCAAGATGGCATCCTTGAGGTTTTTATCGATCAGGCAAGCTACGATAAATATTTCAAACCCCTTGAATTTCGCTATGATGAAAAGGATAACTGCGAACGAATTGAGGTAGTTATTCCTCAAAGCCTATTTCCAGTCCTAAACCAATTTCCACGAGTCCTTAAATCACGGTAACTATCATGGATAGCAAAAGTTGGGAGCAAATTAAATCAAAATATAAGCTAGGTCAGTTTGTGCAGGGCAAAGTCGAATTTCATGCCCCTTTTGGTGTTTTTGTAAAGATTGATGAATCCCTAGTCAAGGGACTAATTAAAATCCCTGATTTTTTAGATGAAGGTAGGATGAGTCAAGAAATGTATCCTGAAATTGGCACAACAATAGGGGCTGTCGTGGTTGGATATAACGAGAGCAATTGTCGTGAGATATATCTAAATGCCAAGCCCAGTGTTCTTCACAAAGCTCTTGTCCCTCTTAAAGTTCTTGCTTTGGCTTGTTAATTCCTCTCTATAAGCGGCGCAAGCTAACTAGACCGTTCTCCACTTCCCCACACCCTGCTCCCACGAAAAACTTTTTCCCTATGTGGGGAAAGACTCGCCAATAGACTAGACAAGAACCTCTAGATGGGCGCGGCTATGGGTGGCCATGACAGTAAACCGCAGACGACTGGTGGGAACGGTATTGCGATCGCCATCGCTGTAGGGTGCGTTCTCTAATGTGGCTCCTACTGCTCCACTGATCGATTTTGGGGAACGCACCATGCACATTGATTGAAGCTGTGAGTCTAAGTGCGATGCCGAAGGCACTGCGTAGCAGTACGCCGCTCTTGTGGGCCCAGTTGAGGAATGTTAGCGAAGATTCCCAATGTTTGGTTAAAATAGAGGGGCAAAAGTTGCCACAGGGTCAAGCCAATGACAGTTCGACAACCCCGCTACAGCAAAGAAGAGTTTGCCCGACGTGGTAATGAGATTTATGAATCTCAGGTACGTTCTCAAGTCGAGGAGGGAAATCAGGGGAGAATTGTAGCAATAGACATCGAAACAGGGGCTTTTGAAGTGGCTGACGACAGCCTAACAGCTGCTAAACAACTGTTAATACGTTTTCCTGATGCACAAATATTTGGTATTCGGATTGGGCATCGCGCTGTCCATCGTTTTGGCTTTCGTTCCCCCAGTGTGTTGCCATGATGATGGGGAGCGTTAATTCGCGCCGAGAAGCAATTATTCAATGGAGATTTAACTGTTGGCGATATTACTCAAGGAATTCAAAAGTGAGACCTTGTCAAAGTTATAATCTTGTTAAACTTAAGTCTTGAGGAGGAAATATGCTAGTAAGTGTTGAAGGGGTTTACCGCAATGGTCGTGTAGAACTCACAGAAAGTCCCAATAACGTACCTGAAGGGGCTTGTGTAATTGTTACCTTTGTTAGCTCGAATGATATTAACTTGGCATCTCAAGGAATTGATAGAGAGCAGGCTAAGACTCTACGTGCAAGTCTAGCTACCTTTTCAAACGATTGGAACAGCCCTGAAATGAGTGTTTATGACAACTTTGACATCCTCGCCGCCCTAAAAGTGCGGCGATTCCTAAACCTCACGATTTAAGTTTCTGCTTCAACCACCGTTGCATACCACGGTTAAAAAACCATGTACTGTCTTACACAAAGT
>NZ_SFBY01000355.1:0-12743 GCF_007095505.1 Microcystis sp. M_QC_C_20170808_M3Col | reverse complement strand
AAATGGGGGAATGGGGGAATGGGGAAATGGGGAAATGGGGAAATGGGGAAATGGGGAAATGGGGAAATGGGGAAATGGGGAAATGGGGAAATGGGGAAATGGGGAAATGGGGAAATTCAACTAATACCCCAACCCCCAACCCCCAACACCCTAAAACCCCAACCCCCAACACCCTAAAACCCCAACCCCCTAAAACCCCAACCCCCAACACCCCGGATGGTAAACAAGTTTTCTTAACAATTGTAAGAATTTTTAATATTTCTTTTCTAGTTGGCACTTACTCCCTTATCATTATGAGGAAAGTTTTTTAAGCATTTCTAAGGATACGGAGGTTTACCCTTGGCCATTCCTCTTTTAAATTACGCCCCCAAGTCCCAAAACGTGCGGGTAGCTGGTTATGATGTCGGTGGAGACGAAAAACCGAGAGTTTACACGACGGAAAATGTCCTCTCCCCTACCGACCTGGACGATTTAATCGAAGCCGCTTACCGTCAGATTTTCTTCCATGCCTTTAAATGGGATCGGGAACCTTTCCTCGAATCCCAATTACGCAATGGACAATTATCGGTGCGGGATTTCATTCGTGGCCTACTGTTATCGAAAACCTTCTATAACAGTTTCTACGAGAAAAACAGCAACTATCGCTTTGTCGAACAGGTAGTACAAAGAGTTCTCGGTCGCGATGTCTATAGCGAAAGAGAAAAAATTGCTTGGTCGATTGTCGTTGCCACCAAAGGTATTCAAGGTTTTGTCGAACAACTGCTCAACAGTGACGAGTATCTGCAAAGCTTTGGTTATGATACCGTTCCCTACCAACGTCGTCGCACCCTGGCCAGCCGCGAAATCGGTGAGCGTCCATTCAACATCACCTCGCCTCGCTACGATGGCTACTATCGTGGTATTTTGGGCTTCCCCCAAATCGTTTGGCAGAATGCTGTCCGTCGCTATGTTCCCCAAGAGCAAAAACCCAAAGCTGGCGATCCTTCCAGCTTCTTGGCTATGGCCCGGGGTCTCGGTAGCGCCAAAGGCAATCCTGTACCAAGAGTCTCTGCTATGAATATTAACATCGAGGCTTCTGTACCCCGTCGTTAATTTTTAGCTCAACCTGCCGGGGAGAGTCCCTAATTGGCAGAATGACCCCCGAACCATAATCAGGTTATTCTGTGAATTGGTGGCTCTCCCTATGGGGTGGCTCCTGAAATAATCCCCCCAGCGAGATCGTATTCCAAGGCAGACCCTTGGAACAAGGATATTAAGTATTGATCTTCTAGGACACCTTCCAGTAATCGCTTACTCTGCTTCTCCAACTAATATAAATCCAGCCCAGTTAACGGGTTCAGGGTGTTGTTTCATAATAGTTAACATTGCTTGTTGTAAAGCTTGGGCTTTATTGGGTTTAGTTTTAAGATTGTTGTAAAATTCGATCATTAAACCAGAAGTTGCTGCATCGGGAACAGACCATAAAGAAACAACTACACTTTTGACTCCTGCTGCCATAAAAGGTCTTGCTATACCTACAACTCCATCACTGGTAATATCTCCTAATCCTGTATCACAAGCACTTAAAACAACTAAATTAGCGCGTAAGTGCATCCCATAAATTTCTCCACTCAAAAAGCCAGATTGTCCGTTAGCAGGGGCTAGAGCGATAGCTTGATCATTACCATGAGTTGCTAAGTGAATAATATCAGCATTAGGCATTTGTCCGGTGACATTTTGTATATTCGCTTGTTCACCAATTAGGGGTTGAGTTCCTAACATTTGAGAAATGGCTTCTGCTTCTTTTTCTGTTCCGGGTAAAGCAGGAAGTTGTTGACCATTTTCCATTTTAGGCATGGTAGGATTTCCAACAATTAGAGCATTTGAGGTAAGATTTAGGGTATTTTTACTAGATTCTTGATCAATTAGTTGTAGGGTTTGAATAGAGGGAGAAATCTGGATTGGATGCTTTTCTATGAGATATTTTCCATCAGCAGTTTTTAAAGCAGCAAAAGGAACTCTAAAGAGTTCTCCATCAGGGATAAAAATAACGGATTCTTCTGGATTTTTAGGTAAAAACTTGGCAATAGGAGCAATAAGAATCTGAGATAATCTGTCTAAGCATTGGTTTTGATCTTGACAGGTTTTTGCTGTCACAGCATTAGATAGGGTATCTCGATTATTACTTCTGACAGTTGCAAAAGTTTGTTTAGTGAGTTGGACTAAACCTTTACCGTCAATATTCAAGGAAGGGGTTTGATTTTGTTGAAAAAATAAGAAAGAAGATGTTAACCCACTAGCTACAATTCCTACAATCATTAAGGGTTTACGATGACGTAATAAGAAATAGCTCAAGGAAATGCCTATAAGTAAAACTCCCAGAGTAATCAACAATTTAGAATTAATAGAAGAATTAGAATTGAGACTAATTCCTCTTGCCAATGAATTTACTTGAGTTTGTTGAGGGTTAATTGATGGTTGAGAAAGATCAACTTGAGAAAAATTAATTTGGCCACTAGGTTGAATTACCCAGATATAGAGTTTAGGAGAATAATCTACTTCATAAGCATAACCCCTTGAAGTATTTAAAACAGGCTTTTGAAGCCAAGAATATTTAACAATTGTCGCATTTTTGTCTCTAGCAAGTTGCTGAATTTCTGGAATAGTTATAGATGTATGAAGTTGCTCAGACATTAAATAAGAAAGAATGCGGCTTCTTCCTCTTTCTGCAAACTCCAGAGCTTCATTATATTTACCTTGCTTGACTTTTAATTCTTGTAAACCATAAGGATATATAGAAACGCCAAATACTTCTCCATGGGATGAAAATCCACTATACTGTCCCTTAAACTTTATTGTGCGTTCAATTTCTATTTGCCAAGCTTTTTCATCATTGTTCATTGATTCCATAAATGCTTTTTCAGTTTCCTCTAAATTTACTTGATTAAGCAAAGCAAATGCCATATCTTGCTTAATCGCACTTATAATCGAGAAATAACCCGATTGATCACCATCTTGAAAGATATACCTATTTTCATTTTTTAAGACTTCATCTAATTCTTGTCGATAGTAGTTAACTGATTCTGAATAGTTGCCTAATTTAAAATATATTCTTGCTATTCTCTGTAAGAATAAGTAATAATCACCTACTCCATGTCCATCTTTTAATGATTCTCCTCGTTCAGTTAACTTTAAACCTTGTTTAAGATAATTAATAGCATCTTCGTATTTTCCCGCACCAACATAAACATCACCAAGAGCCATTAAAGCTCCTACAATATTACGATTTTGAGAAATATCAGGAGGAGTCAACTCGAAAGGTGCTGCATCATTTAAGTAATGATGACAAGCACTAATGGCCTTATCCCATTCTTTAAGCTCAACATAGACTGAACATATCGAACTCCACATCTGATTCCATCTACCTAATTTTGGTGCAAAGGGAAATCTAGGTTGATCTCCATCTTTTTCTAATAAGTTTTCAATTTTTTCTAAATCCTCAATAATAGCTTTTTTGTCCGCTTCTGAACCAGGAAATGTATAATCAAAATCAATTACTGGTCCGGTTTGATGAACTAAACCTCCAATAAAATTTAGTAGATCTGCTGCATCAGATAAACTCATTGAATTAAAAAGAGTTCTAGGACGTTGTGGTTGATTAACATAAACATCCTCTGCTAAAACTGAGGCAATACCTAAAGGATTGAAATTGCCATAATGAAAAGGATTAAAGAGACTTGAAGTTAGAGCAATAATTACAGTAGTCGCTAATTGAGATAGTTTCATGATTACCTCTAGAAAATTAACCAAATCGTGTAATAGATAATTTAGATAATGACTCAGATAAAATTTTAGCTTGTCATAGGTAAGGCACCTATGCTATATTTTCTTAAGTCTTTGGAGAATTTGGCTACAAATTGAATTTTCATTCAGCTTCTCCATTGAGAATAGCAAAAACTTCTTCTTCTGGAACAAATTCACCATTTAATCCTTCCGTAATAGCATTAGCTAAACCAATATCTTCTAGAGCTTCGATAACAATTTCATAAAATAGTTCCCGTTTGTTTTGCATCATTTCAATGAGGATCTCGGTTAGGATTTCTTTGGTTTTTTCTTCGGTAATAATTGATGACATTACGGTTAGTCCTTTCTTGAAAGTTGGCTGGTGCGTTACACTAATATTAACACACCTTACGAGATTGGCGATCGCACTTAGATTAGGATTTATTTCGATACATGACCTGGATACTTACACTAGAGTTTGCTACGGCTTGGGGAGTGACTAAGATTTCTATATTCTGACCTAATGCTACTAGAAAGCTAAACATCTGCTCAAGAGAAAATTTTTGCAATCTGCCATTTTTTAAGTTAGAAATTTTAGCCTCGTCAATTCCCAAAATTTGACTGACCTCCTGCTGGTTTAATCCTTTTTCAGTAATCAGATCATAAATCACTGAAGCCAGCTTGACTTTAGCGAGTTTTTCTTCAGCATTAGCCAAGCCTAAGTCTTCAAAAATGTTTCCTGAACTAATAGTATATTCTGTCATAATCATTTATCCCCTTTTTGGTATTTATTGTTGCTCTTTGGCAATCTCCTGTGCTTTTTTCAGGCGTTCTTTGATTAGATCAATATTTTGTTTTGGTGTTTTAATCCCTGATTTTGATTTTTTCTTAAAGGCATGGAGAATAAAAATAACATTGTTTAGTTTAAGAGCATAAACTGTTCTATAGGTATCGGTTTGATAATCGCTGACTATTTCAAAAACACCATTAAACCCCTTTAAGCTTTTGACATTAGGATGATTTTGATTATTCTGAACACGATAAAGAATGTAGCCAACTTCATCAACAACCTCTTCAGGAAATTCTAATAGCTCCTTTTTTGATGCTCCAATCCAGATAACAGTTTTCAGTTGTTTATCTACCATTTTTTTGAAAAAATGTGACAAATACAAATAAAAAGCTCATAAATTTGTTATAAAAATCCTCAAGACTAAGTTTGACAAAAGACATGATATTGTGTTGTGTTCTACAGGCTACAAGCTTTTGCACGAGAGAAGACACGAATGCCGTCCTCAAGAATGTCATGCACAACACCACCTATAGCACTTAACAAATATCCACCTGGAAGATGCCCTTTGGGAGCGGAATTATAGTCTCTAATTCTATCACTATACGACCAAGAAAACCAATCTCCTCCTTTTCTCCAGCCGACGCGATCACCGAACTCCTCCCATACTATCTTAGTATACTCCCTAGTACCACCAAGACTCTCATAGATTTCTTTCTGGACGCTGAAGCCAAATTTACTGTTACTATAGTATAGCCAGAGTTGATTGATTGTCCGCAAATCTTCACAGGGGAAGTTGTCAATAGAATCTGAATCTAACGAACCTTCGCGTTCCCTTCCGGCGGCGGACAAGATGACGCTACCTGTTTCTCCATCCGCTAGTTCCCACTTTCCTGCTTCATCTCAGCTTCAGTCATGCGTGTTGCACTGAGAATTTCATCGGATATATCAATACTCATGGCTATAACCCTATATAAAAGAAGTCAGATTTGATGCTAATGTAATTGTGTTAGTGCTTTATATTGTTATACTCCTTCAGATGGTTATTGATTTCTTTTTGCTTCCTCGGCTAACTTTTTGTTATTAGAAGCATAAGGAACTTTAGGATCAATTTCCAGAGCTTTATTATAATCTTTAATGGCTTTATCATATTCTTTTAAATTATGGTAAACCAATCCTCGAGCCAAGTAAGCTTTGGCAACTTGAGGATTAATTTCAATGGCTTTGTTATATTCTGCAATTGCTTTATCATATTCTTTTAAATTATGGTAAACCCCTCCTCGATCCAAGTAAGCATCAGCATTTTGAGGATTAATTTCAATGGTTTTATTATAATCTGCCATTGCTTTATCATATTCTTTTAAATCACTGTAAACATTCCCTCGATTATGGTAAGCTTGAAACAATTGAGGATTAATTTCAATGGCTTTGTTATAATCTGCCATTGCTTTATCATATTCTTTTAAAATACGGTAAACAATCCCTCGATTATTGTAAGCATTAGAATATTGAGGATTAACTTCAATGGCTTTATTGTTATCTGCCATTGCTTTATCATATTCTTTTAAATAAAGGTAAACAATTCCTCGATTCTTGTAAGCTTCGGCATATTGAGGATTAACTTCAATGGCTTTAGTATATGCCGCGAGCGCTTTATCATATTGATTATTATTACGGTAGTCTTCCCCTTGCTTAAAATAGGTTTCAGCAGTGGTAGAATTAGGTTGAGATGATTGTGCTACCGTAACAGGATTAAAAGAAAAATCCCCCACCAAAGAGGAATACTCCCAAGGAACTTGCTTATTTTGAGTAGCTTGTACAAGATCCTCCCGTACCCGTTTAAACATCAACTCCACATCTAAATTCGGTGTTTTCAGATGCTTTAATAAAAAAGACGTATATAACCCATTTTCCCCCTCTCCATCAGCAGCAACCCCTCCTGGTTCCGTCGCAAAAGCAATCAAGGCACCCCTAGCTGATTGTATCGGAGCCAAACCCCGTTGACTAGAGCGCCATTTTCGAGCAAAGGGATTATTGCGACAAGCATCAAGAATGACAATATTCATCTGATTTGCCGCATCTTCCATCCTAGCTAAGACTTTTCCTACCGGAATCGCCTCATAGCGCACATCTTCTGCCACATCCAGCTTCGCATTTACCGGAATAAGATAATTTTCCCCATCCACTTGTATACCATGTCCCGCATAATAAAATAATCCCACTCCTCCTGCCTTAAGTTGGTGGTGAAATGTGTCAATAGCATTTTCAATCTGCTTTAAATCAGCATTTTCCAGCAAAATAACATCAAAACCAACATCTTTAAGCGCATTCGCCATCGCTTCTGCATCATTAATCGAGTTTTTGAGAGGATTATCCTGATAACTCGCATTTCCAATAACTAAGGCTGTGCGTCGTTGTTTTTGTTGACTTTGTGACTGATTTGTGGTAATAGTAATTCCACGATCTTGAGGTTGCTGGTTTTGACAGGATACGAGGGAGAAAATTAGGGGAAATAGGGATAAAATTAGGCAAAGTTTCAATAATTGCGGTTTCATGGCAATTCAGATAAGCATTGGAGGATAATAATGGGATTGAACTGATTAGGGAAAGGATGAAATTATTTCTCGATAATATCATATCTATTGCAATATTTGCTATACTTAACAATTATTTATTATTTGCTGACAACACTAGACGGCGGATGCAAGCAACTGTCCAGTATATTACAGGGAGGATGAGTTATCTTATGAAGATATTCAAGAAGCAGAGGAGGATTTCTCAGAGCAGTTAGGTCGAGTTTTAGAAGCTAAAATAGTAGTCAATGGAATTAGAATCCGATTGGAGAATTAACGATGACTTCAAAACCGTTGACTGAACAGGAATTAGCAGAAATCTTAAAAATCGTTCAGCAAGGAGAAAATAAACTCAGAGAAATGAGCGATTATGAGACAATTCTAGCAGAAAAATGGAGAAGCAAAACCCAAAACACTCCTAATCCCGTAAACAAAGGTATATTTTGAGTCTAAAACGCTCCCCCGTTGTTTGGCTTAGATTGCTGTGTTGGGGATTTTTCTACTTTCAAAATCTCAGATAAATCATAAAAAACTTGCTGCTTTTTGCTAGAATTTTTAGAATCATTTACTCCTCTAGTTAAGGGTCTATTGTTATCAGGTGCTTGACGAATTTCCATAAGATCATCTAGTACTGCATAAGGCTCATCCTTAGTTTCCAAAGTAAAGAGTAAATCATCTTGATTACAAGTAGCACTTTTGGATTTTACTCCACAGACAACGGAAACTTCTCGATCGCTAATCCAACTTGCTACCGTAGCCGTGATATACTGTAATCCATCCCGATCATAAATATCTTGGAATCGTCTAGAAACTTGATCACAGCGCTTTTGAGGATTCCATTGATTACCAAAATAATAATTATCTGGTTTCCAAATAATTATAGTAAAATCTTTGTTTGTGCTTGGATTATATACAATAGTAGCTGGGGCATTTTTACCTAAATATTGAGCATTTCCACAGTAAAAATTAGGTTTTGTTGCTGCATTAGAATCTCCTTTACATCCTGATGTCAGCATTAGCAAACCAAACAAAAGTGAAACTGCTATTCCCGAAGTCTGACGCTTCATAAATCTTACTTACTCCTGTTAAACTTATTCCTATTACCTTTATAGCTTAAAAAGCAGGTTGATGTTGTCTCTCGTTGTTTTGTTGTCTCTCAGATAAAGTGTTCAACCCAATACCAATTACTCCTCCTAAAAGTAACATTAAAATTAGGGGAATAACGGCAATTTTACCCTCTTTATTTCGTATAGATGAAGAATGAGACATAGAAACTGTTGGCACCATGGTAGGGGAGACTCCCTGTAAACCTTGAATTGCTTGTAAAGCTTCTTTAGCTGAGGGGTAGCGTTGTTGAAAATCTGGATGACTCATTTTAACTAAAATATCAGTAAATTTAGGTGTTATTTTGACGTTATTTTGCCAATGTATTTCTCCTGTTTGATTATCAACTAATTGGGTAGGATAATATCCCGTTAACATCTGAATAGCAATCATTCCCACAGAATAAATATCACTGCTAAAGGTAGGTTTTCCTAGATTTTGTTCATTTGACATATATCCTGGTGTTCCTATTCCAATTGTCTTAGGTTGGTTTTGAGTATTACTTAAATTAATAATCTGTTTTACCGCACCAAAATCAATTAAAATAATTTTATTATCTAGTTTGCGTCTAATTAAGTTATCAGGTTTAATATCCCGATGAATAACGTTATGCTGATGTACAAAAGCTAAAGTTGATAATACATCTTCTAAAAATTCAATTACTGCTATTTCTTCCCATTGTTTCCCTAGTATAATTTCCTCACCTAAAGGATGTCCCTCAATATATTCTTGAACGAGATAAAATTGATTATTTTCAGAAAAATGGGCAAATAATTGGGGGATTTGAGCGTGTTTTCCTAATTGATAAAGACTTCTTGCTTCTGTATCAAATAAACGCGTTGCTATTTGCCAAGATTGGGGATCAGATTGGGGTTTAAGTTGCTTGACAACACACCAAGGATGATCTGGTAAATGGGTATCTTTAGCTAGAAAAGTTTCACCAAATCCACCAGAAGCAAGTGATCGCACAATTTGATAACGATGGACTAATAAATTCACCCTTATCTTACCTGCTGATAAATAGTGGTTATTATAGCAAGGATCGCCAGCTTCTTGGCTATGGCCCGGGGTCTCGGTAGCGCCAAAGGCAATCCTGTACCAAGAGTCTCCGCTATGAATATTAACATCGAGGCTTCTGTACCCCGTCGTTAATTTTTAGCTAAACCTACCGGGGAGAGTCCCTAATTGGCAGAATGACCCCCGAACCATAATCAGGTTATTCTGTGAATTGGTGGCTCTCCCTATGGGGTGGCTCCTGAAATAATCCCCCCACCGAGGACGATTTCCCCTTCATAAATTACGGCTGCCTGGCCCGGGGTGATGCTAAATTGTGGTTGATCAAAAACCAGTTTCACTTGATTATTTTCTAGGGGAATAACATTGACGGGAACAGCCGGAGAACGATAACGTACCTGTACTTGCGCGCGGATAGGGGTGGTGGGTTCAGCAATAGAAACCCAGTTCATCCGTCCGACAAGACAATCGGTACTAACGGCACTTTCGCGATTACCGACGATAACCCGATTCATGACGGGATCCAGTTGTACCACATAGAGGGGTTCGGCGGCGGCGATGCCGATGCCTTTGCGTTGTCCGATCGTATAATGATGGATACCGCTATGTTTACCCAAAACTTTGCCATCGAGATCAACGATATCGCCCTCACTAACGGCGATATACTTATCCAAGAACGATCGCATAGTTCCGTGAGCTTCAATCAAGCATAAATCCTGACTATCGGGTTTATCTGCCGTTTTTAAGCCGAATTCTTGGGCAATCCTGCGGGTTTCTGCCTTGGTTTGTTCTCCCAAAGGAAATAAAGTCCCACGCAGTACATCTTGAGTGAGATCATAGAGAAAATAGGATTGATCTTTATTTTTATCGACGGCGCGCAGCAGTTGATAACGGTTATTTTCAGGAGAAAAACGAATTCTAGCGTAGTGACCGGTGGCAATAGTGTCCGTTTCTAAGGTTTCTCTGGCATAATGCAGCATCGGGCTAAATTTTACCGCTTTATTGCACTGAGAACAGGGCAGCGGTGTGATTCCCGCTTCGTAACCGGAAACCAGATAATCAATAATTTCTTTTTGGAAAAGCTCGCGACTATCGACGATATGATGGGGAACACCCAACTGCTCACAAATAAATGCCGCATCTACCATTCCCTCGGAGCAGCATTGACCTTTACCCTTCATTAACCACAGGGTCAAGCCAATAACATCATAACCTTGAGCGTGTAAGACGGCAGCGGCGACAGAGCTATCTACTCCCCCCGATAGACCGACAACAACTTTTCCCATAAATCTTGTAATGATTTTTAACCAATATACTTTCTAGACTAGCATCTCCTACTTTAAAATTTGGACATGGTGTACCCAAATTTTGTGTGAGGACAAACCAGCATGATGAGAACAAACCTACTGTTTTTCTCGGCTTTATTTTGGTTAAAAGTCGGGATAATCGCTCAAGGAACGCTGCTGCTAAAAGCAAACTTATCTTTTGCCCAGAATCTTTATCCCGGTCGTCGTTTGCCCCCACCACCGGCAGTGAGACAACCAACTAAACGTTCAGACAGTCCCAGTGCTGTTAATTGTTCCCAATGTCCACCCTTAAATTTGCCCCCGGTTAATTCTCCTTCAGTTAACCCCCCGGTGGCTGCCCCGGTTTCCGGTAATCAACCCCTGAGAGAATACGTTTTTCAAGCTCCCGCTACCGTGCTTCCTGCCGATGCTACGGTGATTAATAATAGTAATCGTCAAACTGTCAATCCACCGGCCCCCACACCGCAAAATCGCGCCAATAAACCCCCTTCTCCCCCACCACAGCAGCGGGTTATTGCTACTAATCAACTCTTTCGCGTTGAAGTTCAGAGTAATAGTACAGAAACGTTGGCAAAAATTCAAGAAATTGAACCCCTCGCATTTATCCGCGCGGGAGAAAATGTTATTCAAGTGGGGTTATTTCAGCAACAATATCAAGCTAAACAACGGGTACAAGAGTTAACTAAACAGGGTTTTAGCGCTCAGATTATTACGCTCAATAATTAGGGTTTGCTGAAAAAGTCTGTTGGTGTAGGGTGTAGGGTGTAGGGGTTTTATTCCCCCCGTTCACTCCAATGGCTGACACTTTTTGATATCAAAAAAGTCTAAAGATATTATCCAACAAGGTTTTTAGATTTATTTGGCCTGCCCTACTTAATAGACCTCTTGTGAAAATCAAAAATTGTTGTTAGGGTTAGGATTCAGAAGTCAGGAGAATTAAGAATGAACGATAGCTTCATGCCTATTTTTCTCATTTTTGAACTCTCAAAAGTTAATTAGGCAATAAGTCTCTAGGATTTTGGCTAATCTCGATCGAATCTCTTGCCTCTCGTCTAATCCTAACCAAGAAGTTAATTTTGTCCTATTACTTAGCACACAGAGTTAATTTTGTCAAGCAAAATTTTGACCGCATCGAGCATCACATCCGGTTGATCCATCCAGACAAAATGACCACTTTTATCCGCTTGTATTTCCATAAAATCTTCGGATAACTTGCCTAATTCTAGGTGCATCTCCTCCCGGAGTCGATTGGCACTTTTGAGGGGAATAAAGCGAGTCCAAAAGGAGGGTTTAAAAAAAGAATTAGCTTTAATACTAACTATCGGTAAATTACCGAAATTGTTAGCCTCACTCACCTGACGAGCGCTTTGGTCGAGATTAAGCATTTCTCTACTCATCGTCATCCAGTGTTTAGCGCGACAGAAAGAACGCTTAACTCGATAACGAGAATCTGGGGAAAAGCGACGCAATTCTGGTTTTAATAATTCAAAAACTCCCAGAACTTTCAGAACTCGGATAATGCCTAAAATTGAGCCGATAATCGACATCCAAAATCCAGAGATGAAAAATAATTTTAATGCCTTTAATGCTGGCGACATTTTCAGCATTCCCTGCTCGTGTAAACCATCGGTGAGTACCAAACCTACTACTTTTTCTGGGAACAGATGGGCATATAGTCGAACATTATAACTGCCAAAAGAATCACCAACTAAAATATAAGGCGGTTCTATTTGTGCTTGGGTTAGTAATTTATCTAATTCCTGAACAATTTGGTAGCTAGTTCGCGGATATGGACTAGAATCGCTCCAACCATAACCCGCTCGATCATAAATACAAACCCTAGCCAATTGTGACAATTCTTCTAGCAAAAAGTATCCCTCAATTCCCCCTAAACTATGGTCAATAATAATAGTGGGACTAGCCTCTCCCGCTAGACAAAAATGTAGGCGATATTTACCCAGATTAATCAAATTACCTGGCGGTGCTTTTTGTTCTTCTAACCAAACAGATAACGTCTGATAAACTGTCGTCGCTACTAGGAGAATTACTCGAATTGATAAAGACATAACTAGACCTCTTGCGCCAATTCAAAAATGAAGTGCATCAATGTCTGATGATAATTCATAGAATACCTCAAAAGGGGTTCGATAGTCAAGACATTTTCGAGGACGATGATTAATTAATTCTACAGCTTTT
>NZ_SFBY01000354.1:0-12182 GCF_007095505.1 Microcystis sp. M_QC_C_20170808_M3Col | reverse complement strand
GTAGAGGGGTTCGGCTTCGCTGTATCTTCCTTGAGACTGGTAAAGTGCTGCCAAATTGTTGAGACTGGTGGCGGTATCGGGATGGTTGTCTCCTAATTGTTGTTTCCTGATAGCTAAGGACCTGTTGTAGAGGGGTTCGGCTTCGCTGTATCTTCCTTGAACTCTGTAAAGTAATGCCAAGTTGTTGAGACTGGTGGCGGTATCGGGATGGTTGTCTCCTAATTGTTGTTTGCTGATAGCTAAGGCTTGTTTGTAGAGGGGTTCGGCTTCGCTGTATCTTCCTTGAGACTCGTAAAGTCCTGCCAAGTTGTTGAGACTGGTGGCGGTATCGGGATGGTTGTCTCCTAATTGTTGTTTGATGATAGCTAAAGCCTCTTTGTAGAGGGGTTCGGCTTCGCTGTATCTTCCTTGAGACTCGTAAAGTAATGCCAAATTGTTGAGACTGGAGGCGGTATCGGGATGGTTGTCTCCTAATTGTTGTTTGATGATAGCTAAGGCTTGTTTGTAGAGGGGTTCGGCTTCGCTGTATCTTCCTTGAAAATAGTAAAGTGCTGCCAAATTGTTGAGACTTTGTGCAGTTAGGGGATGGTTGTCTCCTAATTGTTGTTTCCTGATAGCTAAGGCTTGTTTGTAGAGGGGTTCGGCTTCGCTGTATCTTCCTTGAACTCTGTAAAGTAATGCCAAATTGTTGAGACTTTGTGCAGTTAGGGGATGGTTGTCTCCTAATTGTTGTTTGATGATAGCTAAGGCTTGTTTGTAGAGGGGTTCGGCTTCGCTGTATCTTCCTTGAACTCTGTAAAGTTCTGCCAAATTGTTGAGACTGGTGGCGGTTAGGGGATGGTTGTCTCCTAATTGTTGTTTCCTGATAGCTAAGGCTTGTTCTGCTAGAAGAATCGCCTCGTTATATTTCCCCTGCTGATACAATTGAATAACTTGCTGATTTAATCTTTCTGCTTCGGCTAATTTATCTTGCGGTGAAGCCTGAGAAATCACCTGTCCCACCGTTGGGGTTAAGATGACTCCCGATAATCCCATCATCCCGGTAATGACGGCAACCGCTATCCCTGATTTGATTGATACTTTCATTGGTTTTTTATCCCTAGAGTTTATTGATAGGCAAAAACATTAACTTGAATAAATTTGTCGGGTTGAGACTTGTGCTGTAATAAAATTCTGATTTTTTCTGCCGTTTTACTACTAAAAACAACTTCACCACAGTTATAACATACTTGAGCGGGGATTTTTTCAACTAGGATTAGGCTGCCATCAATCCTAAAAGTTTGAACAACTAATTTTTCTTCAGCATCTTTTGAACCACATACATGACAAATAAACATAATTATCTCCTCAACTGTAGAACATTTAGATTAGCGGTCGAATTAAGGGAACAGGTAAGAGTTTCTGCTGGTTTTCCCAATTTTAACAATACCCAACTTAAACGCACAACAGCTTAACAGCCATCATCCATGATTCAAATTTCATGCTTACTTCCTCTGTAAAATGCAATTAGTTGTTTTAAGTACCATATTTAGTATAAGGACGTTTATAAGGTGGTTGTAGTCCCAAAACAATATCCTCCCTCTTAACACCCATTGAAATTAAATCCTCTGCTGGATTCAATTCCGTTAAATTTTGTTGTAGCCAAATCTTATTATCACGAATATCAAAATGAACAATCGAGCGGTAAACTCGTTTTAAACCTTCCCATCCTACATTCATCCACTGATAATGATCCCGTTCTACATCAAATATTAATTGTACTTCTACATCTTCACTGGTAACATCTTCTGCTACATAGCGACTTAACAAATTTTGCACTGCTTGACGATATTTTATGAGTTTATCTTTATCCATTGTGTAATTACCTCCTTGACTGGATCATAAATAATAAGTGGAACTTGATACTGTTTAATTGCTATTTGAGTAAACTCCATCTGGAAAAATGTATCAAAAGCGTCTATGGGAATTGCTAAATATAATGAGCGATTAGGTTCAATTGTAGAGAGTGCTAACCGATAACTCAAGAATTGACCCAAAGCCGCATAAAAATCAGTAATAGCAGAAGCATTAAGAAAACTTTTAATTTCTACAGCTATTTTCTCACCATTTCGCTCTGCTTCTAACAGTCTCTCTGCTGCTAGATCAACCTGAAAATTAATTCCCCCAAACTTTAATTTTAAAGGGTCTGCTGTAATGACCCATTTTTCTTTTTCTAATGCCCGTTTTACTGTAACATGAAAAATATCTTGAGCCGACACTATTTTCCCTCCGTACAAAAGTAGTAGCCATCATCCATAATTTAACTTTCATCCTTACTCCCTCCTTAAAATGTCATTAATTGTTTTAGCCAATTCCTGAACCTGCGAAGTATCTCCTAACTGATTATAAGTCCCCTTCGCCTTAGTTAACCAATGTATCGCCTCATCTGTATTCCCCAAGAGACGATAAGCTATTCCTAACCCCGCTTGTATCTCCGCTTGCACTGACAAATTCTCGGTATTTGTTGCCAGTTTTAACGCTTTTTCATAAGGTTTTTTTGCCAACTGAGGTAAACCAATCTTAAGGTAAGTATCACCCAATAGTTGATAAACCGTAGCAACCTGACTATTTTGCTTCACCAATCCTTCCAATACCTCAACCGCATCCCCATACAAACCATAACCTCGATAAAGATGCGCTAAAACTAACCCTGCTTCCTCTGGTGATAATTGCTGCTGTTGAACAGTTTTAACAGCATCTAAAACCGTTGTTTTCGTCTGTTCATCTAATATTGTAAACCCGACTTTTTCATCATCACTTCTAGAAGACGCACCATTATCAGCTTCTATGGTTACTCGATATCGCTCTCCTGCTTCCAGAGGAGGTTCACCAGGATAGACTATTTCAGTTTTGTTTGTCTGCGTTTCCCAATTAACCCCATCTATTTTGACAGTATAATTAGTTGCACCCGGAACAGCATTCCACCGCAGGGGAGGACGATTGGTAAGAATATTCGTTTGACGAGGAGTAATTAGATAAGGTAATTTTGCTAAAGCTTTCTCTGTTTTTCCTGTTGGACGGAGGGTTGTATTATTGCTATTGGGAAGTGGAATCACAGGATTTCCCCGAGGACAGCCACTAGAAACAATATACCTTCCCGGTTTAACCGTCCACTTCTTGAGATTACTACAATAAACCTGAACAGAAGCGTTAGCTGCTACTTCTAACTTATCCTCAAAACTGAGGGTAAGTCCGACAGAAGCAGGAAGCGGTTTTTTCCATTGTGGTTTCTTGACAGTAACTTTCCCTTTTACCTCAAAAATTGTGTTAACTCCAACAGTGTTACTGAAAGTCGCCGACGAAAATCCTACCGTAATTAATATCAGGGAAATGGGGGTAAAGAGTTTGAGAAATTTATTCATAACTAGAATCAATTGAGGTTTTGGATTTAATTAGTTTCGTTGTTGAACTTTAGTCCTCATCTGGTGCGATTTAAGAAAACGGGGTTTTTCAGAAAACGGGTTTTTAAAAAAAACGGGTTTTCTCGTTTGCCCAAAATGTAGGAGAACCTATTTTTTTCAAAACTACCCTTCTATTTTAACTATTTTTTAGCTTCATATAAATATTTTCTGCCTTGAAACAAGCGAACACCTTTATTATTGAGTATCAATTATAATATTGGCAAATAATCTCTGTGTCCTCTGTGTCTCTGTGGTTAATTACACTTCGTTTCTGAATAGTCACCAATAATTATAGGTTCTTTGTTGGGAATTTTGACAATAATTTCGACAGTTCCACCTAATGCGTTAACTACTTCGCGCAGTGTATTTAGCTCTAGATTTTACTCTTGTTTAAGTCTGGGTACTATTGATTGCTGTACTTCAAGATGCTCTGCCAATTCTGATAAAGATAAACCTAGTTTTTCTTGCAAATACTTAAGCGTAAGTTCCTCTAAATAAATTTGAGAAGCTCTTGCTTTAATACTTGCTTGTCGTTCTTTACCAAGTTTATTGAATTCTTCCGAGAAGTTGGTATATTCTTTCATGACTTTTCTTCCTTAAGTTTTTCCAGATATTTTTGATAACGTTGATCTGCTATAGGAATATTTTCTTTGTACCATCTTTTGTTACCTGACTTGTTCCCCCCAACAAGTAAAATTGCTTGTCGATGAGGATCAAAGGCAAATAAAACACGCCAAGGTTCACCTTTATACTGAATACGAAGCTCTTTCATATTCTTAAAAGAAGATCCTTCAATGGTATCAACTCGTGGTCTCCCCAGTGCTGGTCCAAGTTTCATCAATACAGTTAAAACAGCAAATACTTCATTTTGAAGTCCCTGTTCTTGTTGATAAAACCAGAACCTAAAATCTGGATCAAATATAATATTCCATTCCATAACTATAATGTAGTCTATACATAAAATAATGTCAAACTTTCAGTTAAACATTCGGCTCTCTTGCCATCATCAGTATAAATTATAACATCGGTGAATAATCTCTGTGTTCTTTGTGTCTCTGTGGTTAATTCCCCTCGATGATCTCCGTACCTCGCTCCAACTCAAAAATGCTATAATAAAAGTAAACTATCACTAAGGAAACTTTAATCATGACTAACTTACACAATCATTCAACCTCTAACACATCCGAAGAGCCTGAGTTATCAATGGAAGAACTCGATGCTAAATGGGATGCACTAGAAAATGACCCTGAATTTCGCAAAAAACCTTTTTGGCAAAGAATTGTTGAGATTGGTAAAGTTGTTCCCCAATCAGAATGGCGAAAACACTTACCTACAGACTTTGCGCGTAATTTTGAACACTATATGTACGGCGCACCGAGAGAAGATGAGGAAGAATGAAACAAATTTTCGCAAAACATTTACCTGACCAGATAATTTAGGTTATCATTAACTTATTCTCTTTAATCTAAAAGGAAACTTTAATCATGACTAACTTAAACAATCATTCAACCTCTAACACATCCGAAGAGCCTGAGTTATCAATGGAAGAACTCGATGCTAAATGGGATGCACTAGAAAATGACCCAGAATTTTTAGCAAAACCTATCTGGCAACAAATTATAGAAATTGGTAACGTTGTTCCCCAATCAGAATGGCGAAAACACTTTCCCAGAGACTTTGCGCGTAATTTTGAACACTATATGTACGGCGCACCAAGAGAAGATGAGGAAGAATAACAAACACAGAACAAACGTCAATTCAAAGTTATAATATATGTAGTAAACCAATCCCACTAAATGATTATGAATCCCCCAAACAATCCCACTCGCACAGAAGAAATTCCGACAATAGAGGAACTTCCGACAATAGCTGAATTACAAGCAAAATTCGCTCAACTTCAAGCTGATCCCGAATTCCGCAAAAAACCTTTTTGGCAAAGAATTGCCGAAATTGGTGCACTTGTTCCCCAGTCAGAATGGCGAAAACACTTACCTACAGACTTTGCGCGTAATTTTGAACACTATATGTACGGCGCACCAAGAGAAGATGAGGAAGAATGAGAAAAATTTTCTTAGATACATCCTATTTGCAAGCACTCGCTGATTATAGAGACAATCTCCATGAACTTGCCAAACTAATGACAGCAAGACTAGGAAAATTTACAGGAATTACTAGCGAAATGATTTTGACAGAATTACTTAACGCATTGTCAGGAAGAGGAGATTATCTACGCCAATCTGCTATTAACTTAACCAACGA
Source organism: Microcystis sp. M_QC_C_20170808_M3Col (assembly GCF_007095505.1). Lineage (NCBI taxonomy): Bacteria > Bacillati > Cyanobacteriota > Cyanophyceae > Chroococcales > Microcystaceae > Microcystis > Microcystis sp. M_QC_C_20170808_M3Col. The sequence goes on along the minus strand of NZ_SFBY01000354.1, from coordinate 6,483 downwards.
TTTGAAAAATGATTCTAGTATAGAAATCATTCCCCAAACCAGTGAACAATTTCAGCAAGCTTTTGATTTTTATCAAAGACGGTTAGATAAAGGTTACAGTTTAACTGATTGTGCTTCCATGCAGATTATGAGACAACTGGAAATCTATGAAATATTAACTTTTGATAAGCATTTTCAGCAAGAAGTATTTAGCGCATTACTCAGAGAATAGTCAGTAAATTTTACTTCACTTTAATTTTTTTCTCGCTTCATATAACCATTGCTCCTCCTCTGTATTAATTACCCTCCCTTGAGCTAAATTAAGACATTTACGCCAATTTTCCTGAGATAATTTCTTGTTTTGTTTCTCTAAAAGTTGAGCATAAATACAAAAAGCAGCACCGGGATTGCGGATAAATTTCTGATAAGCTGGATTTTCAGCGATACCAATAGCAACTAAAAGATTAGGAATTGCATCTTCACTGCGATTTTGCTTAAATCTGGCCCAGCCTAGACTTTTATAAATACTATATTTTTGTAATGCTAAATTGCGTTTCTCATCTTCAGTAAATTGGTCTAGTTTTTCATCTTTTTCTGCCAATAATCTCTTGGCTTTTTCCAGTAACTCTACTGCTTCTGCATTCTTATTATCTCGCAGATACCAATAAGCGAGATTATGATAAGCATCTATAAAACCACCTTTTGCCGCAATTAAATAGTGTTTCTTCCCATTAGTCAAATCCTGTAAATCTTCATAAAGTGTTGCCAACTTATAATGAGCATCTAGATTATCTGCATCTAACTCAATTGCTTTTAAATACTTTTCTTCTGCTAAGGCTAAATTAGGAAGTTCTTGGCTTGCTGGCGGAGGAGATTGTAAACGGCTTCCTGCTTGCTTATAAAACTCAGAAAACCAAGAGAAATTTAGATAAATTCCCAAGAGAAAAGCAAAGACTATTACTGTTACAGAAAACTGTATTTCTTCATACCAATGTTCAGCAATCCCAAGAAATTTCATTAACTTAACAAAACCCTTCTGGCGCGTTCGTGTGAGAGCATTTTCAGTTTGTAATAAAGAAATGAAAGTCGAAAAAATAACACCCCCTATTTCTAGCAAACCTGAACCACCACTAAGAAACCGAGTAGCAATCGTTCCGATTAATGTAAAATTAACCCCTAATAAAACCAGTTTACCGATTCTCAATAGCCAATCAAAGCGATTGCAAGGATGCAGAGATTCCCTACTTTCTAAATGCCACCACCAAGCCTGAGCAGAAATAGGTAAAGTCTCCCGATATTCAGCTAAGTCAAGAACTTGAGTAATTTTGTAGCTTTTCTGTTTTAATCTATTATCTTGTTCGATTAATTTTGACCGCATATCAACCGAAATTTCCGCCTCAGCTTCCATTTGTTTATGAAGAACATCTCTGGCGGCAATAATTTCTAAAGCCTGTTCTTTTTTCAGAGATTTATTATGAGAAGTATCTAAATAATTTAGAGCATTCTGGTAACGCTCTAAAGCAACTTGAAAGGGTGTCGGCACAGCTGCAGGAGAATTCATATTATACAATCCTAAAAGTTTAGTTTCTTTCACTGTTTGAGGGTAAAAAATACTCCAGCAAAACTGGCTGATGATACTAAATCCTGTTTAAAAAGTATAGGAAAGTGGGAAGATGGGCAGATGGGGACTTGAGGGAGTTTTGAGCAAAAAACCAAAGGAATTAGGAACCCTAGGGCTCTAATTCCTGTAGTATATGCCATTGTATCTAACGGGCTTGGAGAGACTCGAACTCCCGACCTTGTGGTCCGTAGCCACACGCTCTAATCCACTAAGCTACAAGCCCTTGTTTTTCTCAACAGTAAACCACTATAGCACAGGTTCATTCAATGACGCAAGAGGGTAAAGAAAAATTATCTCATCTCGACAGCCAAGGCGAAGCCCAGATGGTGGATGTATCGGAGAAAATGCCCACTAAACGCACTGCTATCGCGCTAGGACAAGTGAGAATGCTAAAAACGACTTTTGAAGCCATAGAACAGGGAAATGCGCCTAAAGGGGACGTTTTAGGGACGGCAAGATTAGCGGGAATTATGGCTGCCAAACAAACTTCCTGCTTAATTCCTCTTTGCCATCCCTTACCCCTGCAAAAAATCAATGTTCAGATTATCCCGAAAGCAGAGTTACCCGGTTACGAAATTCGGGCAGAAGTGGTGACAAAATCGGAAACCGGTGTAGAAATGGAAGCTTTAACGGCAGTATCTGTGGCAGCCTTGACTTTGTACGATATGGCTAAAGCGTTAGAAAAATCAATCCTGATTGAAAATATCCATCTGCTGAGTAAAACAGGAGGGAAATCAGATTATCACAAGGCTCCCCTGTTGCCATGAGTGTGGGGTGTGGGGTGTGGGGTGTGGGGTGTGGGGTGTGGGGTGTGGGGTGTGGGGTTTTACCAATTTTCAGGGAGTCAATTACCTAATTTTCCTCCCAATCACCCCAATCGCTGGCACTTTTTGATTTCAAAAAAGCCTAAAGATATTATCCAACAAGGTTTTTAGATTTATTCAGCAGACCCTAAGTAACCCCTTCTAGTTTTTCATCAGTCAATTGATATAATTCCTGTAATTTCTCTAATTTGTCGGGGTCTGCTTGCCAAAAACCGCGACCCTGTGCTTCTAACATTCTACCGACAATATTACGGAAAGCTTCGGGATTAGCTTGACGCAATTTTTCCGCCATTTCTGCATCAAAAGCGTAGGTATCGGCTGCCTGATCATACACCCAATCGTCACTAAAATTAGCCGTACCGCCCCAACCAATTAAAGCGGTCATTCTTTGGGAGATTTCGTAGGCCCCACCGGAACCTTGATTAACCATGGCCTTGGCCCATTTAGGATTGAGTAATTTACTGCGGTATTCTAAGCGCAAAACCTCCTCTAATTTGCGAGGAGTTGTATCATTGGAAAAACTCTCGACAAAACTTGTCATTACCCGTTTACCGCTTTGTTTTTCTGCGGCTAATTTTAATCCTCCCGTGTTGCCGTAGTATTCCTGAATATCGGTTAAACCGTATTCTACCGAGTCAATTTCTTGGATAATACTTTCACTGGTTTTTAATAACTGTTGTAGCACTTCTGGCCGCGCTTGTCCCTTATCTTGACGACCATAACTAAAAACATTACGCTTTTCCCAAGTTTTCGCTAATTCGTTGTCATTGTCCCAATTTCCCTCCACTACTTGGTCATTAACTAAAGAGCCAAAATCTCCAGCAGGATTGGAAAATAAACGAGCGCTGGCATTGTCAATTCCTTGACTTTTTAAGGCTAAATAGTGCTTACGGATATAATTATCATTTTCCGATTCTTCTATCTCAGCTGCCCGCTGCATTAAATCATCTAATAACTCGATAATATTGATAAAAGTATCCCGAAAAATTCCCGATAAATTAGCCAGAATATCGATGCGCGGGTGTCCAATTTCTTCTAGGGGTTTTAATTCATACCTGACAATTCTTCCCGTCCCCTCTTTGACGGGTTCCGCACCGACTAATTCTAAGAGAATACCTAAGGATTCACCCTTAGTTTTAATCACATCTAATCCCCAGAGTAAAACCGCTACAGTTTCGGGATATTTTCCTTTTTCGGTTAAGTTTTGTTCTAGCAGTTTTTTGGCGATTTCTCGTCCGCGGGTGTAGGCTGCCGGGGAAGGCATCCGGTAGGGATCTAAAGCGTGTATATTGCGTCCTGTGGGCAAAACTCCCGCACCATCTCGGAGTAAATCACCCCCCGGTGCTGGGGGTACATATTCCCCATTTAATCCCCGCAAAAGATTAGTTAATTCCTCGCTATTTTGTCCTAATAAATTTTTAATAGCAATGCCTTCTTTAACCTTTTCATTGGTTGCTTCTTCAGCGATAATTTGCTGAAATTCTCGCTCAGATAAATCGGTAAAATAAGCATCAAGATAACCTTTTAATTCTTCCTGATTGGGAGCAGTTCCTAGGGTGTGTAAACCTGAAGAAAATAGTCTTTGTTCGACGATTTGTAGGTAATTATACACCTTGACAAAATAATCGGTTAGTGCATAGCGACTAAATAATTTGGCATTTTCTAAAGTGAATTCTATTCCCTGTTTTTCTGCTTCCAGAAAAGGACAGTCTTTAGAGATACCTGTATCAATAATTTTTTGGAGGATACTATCTCTTAAAGCGTAATTTTTCTCAGGATTTTCTCGAAATTCTGCAATCAAATCTCGCAGAATCATCAATTCTTTATATAATCCCGCTCGTCCGTAGGGTGGCACATTATGGGAAATTAACACTCCATAACCGCGACGTTTAGCTAGGATAGATTCCGAGGGATTATTAGCGGCATAAATATATAAATTCGGTAAATCTCCTAATAAAATATCTGACCAAGAATAACCGGTATTTCCTAGGGGTGAACCGGGCAACCATTCAACAGTTCCGTGCATACCAAAATGAATGATCGCATCGGTCTTAAAATCTTTTTGTAACCACTGATAAAAGGCTGCATACTGAGGGTGAGGAGTTAAATCTTTTTCAAACATTAACCGCATCGGATCCCCAGCAATTCCTAAAGGTGGTTGCACTCCAATCCAGACATTACCTAACTCAATCCCCCCTAAATGATACTGGTTGCCAACAGTTTTTATACCCGCATCTTTCAGAGATTTCCAGTGTTTTTCGATGCGGGAGGTTAACAGATAACCTAGCCAATTTTCTAAAGTTTCTATCGATAAACGATTTTCTTTAGAGAGATTTTCATCATCGGCAAATTTAACTTTTTGAATAATTTCTTCCCCGTCTTCGGGAATCGTTCCCACATTATAACCCTGCGCTTGTAAAGCTTGTAAAAACTTAACTAAACTCCGGGGAACATTTAATAAAGCTGCCGTACCAACTGCCCCATAACCCGGGGGAAATCCATAGAGAATGATGGCTATTTTGCGTTCTTGCGGAGGGGTTTTATGTAACTTAATCCAACTATGCAAACGTCCAGTTAAACGCTGTAATCTTTCGGGGATTAAATAGATAGTTTCCCCCACTAATCCCCCCAGAGGAATCGTATCAATTGCTCCATCTAATTCCGGTAAAGCGTATAGAACCACACTCTGTAAACCACCGATTCCCTGTCTTGTCCAAGAATAAATATCTTGAATTAATAAAGGGGCAGCGATAAGATAAGGAATATTTTTAGCGGACAGAATTCGTTTAGCCACTTCTACCTGTCTTCCTGCTTCCATAGAACCCGCAGGACCCCCCACCAAAGGAAAGCCAATCGTCGAAACAATTGCATCTACTGTCACCGCATCTTTACTTAAAGAAGGAGTTTCAATGATTCCTTTTTTTCTTTGCTGAATTTCGTAGTCTGTGGTTAACCAATCCCGAACAATTGTATGACCTTCTACTCCGTTAATAAACACGGGTAAGGGAATTAAATTAGCCGTTTCAAAATGACGGATTAATTGATTAATATAGGGCAGTTTACTGATAACGTGCTTCCGATAAAGCAGCAGGGCAACCACTGGTTTATCAAGAGATTTATTTTTTTCATACCAAGCCAAATATTCTTGGGGAGTGAGAAAATAACCGTTATAATCGGGGTGTAATAGTCCCTTATTGGGAGTTTCGATAACTTCGGGTATTTCCCGTACTTTTAATCCTAGATATTTTTGGGCAATTACCCAACACATAGCGGCAACATTTTCCGTTCCTCCCGCATTCCAATAACCGTAAATAATTAACCAATTACGCAAATCTTGAACTTTTTTAGCGGGAATAAATTTCAGTAGTTTCGGACCGGTTTTGAGGAAACTGAGATAACCGGCTAACTTATCTTCTTCCTTGCCACTGGAAAATTTACTCAAGATAAATTGAATTGGTTTTGGCATTCCTTTTGGTTTATCCCCGATGGCAAATTCTCCCAAACGGGTTAAACTCATTAACTCTAAAGCAGACTCAAAAACTAAGCGAATCGGAATCTGTGCTGCTCGTTGCCGCAGCCAAGTAACTTGATCGTAATCGAAGATCAAACTAGCAAAAAAAACGTCGGCAGTGGCTAAAGCTTGCTCGACTATTTCCGGTTCGCTAGTTAAGGATTTATCGCTAAATACTTTTACCTCTAAATCGGGACATTTAGAACTAGCCAACAGGCCCGATTGCCGATACAAATTACTGTTAAAGGTTTCAAAGCCAACAATTAAAACAATGCTTTTCATAAGAATATATTTTTATACTAAATCCGGTTATTAAAAACTGATTATTTATTCCCCCTTTTGCATGAGTGCCTCTCCTGATATGTAGCCTGATTTAGTATTAGACCAATCAGGGTGGGTTATCCTGATTGAAAACACCCCCTGAAATGATCATCGAAAATTTTGGGTCTGAAACCCCGTCGTTCTAGGTTGGCTTTACTGTTAAATATTAACACATTTACGAAATATATGCTAAAATGCTCCCCATGGAAAAAGCCTATTGGTTTCGA
>NZ_SFBY01000353.1:0-9154 GCF_007095505.1 Microcystis sp. M_QC_C_20170808_M3Col | reverse complement strand
AACCAGATTTTTCTTGGTTTTGTTATAAGTTTTCTTAATATTTTTTGAGAAGCTTTTTGTATCAAACAATACCAAACATTATGGCGATCGCCTTAAATCCAAACTTTTCCATCTACTGATTATGTGGAATGGCATTTAAAACAGTCCTTGGCTCCTTTGTTATTTGAGGATGAAGAAATTGATGATGGTTCTCTGAATGTGATTAAAGCGAGTCGCAGTGAATCGGTGCAATCTAAAGAGAGAAAAAAACGGAATCAAGAGAACTTTCCTGTGCATAGCTTTCGGACTTTGTACAGAAGACCTGGGGACAATTTGCTTGAATACAGTGGAATGTACGATTAGGGAGGGAAGTTATCGTTTTTCTAAGATAACTCGACCGACCCAACTGCAACAAAAAGCGTTAGATTTATTGGGAGTTTCCCTGATTTGTACCCAGTAAAGGGGCGGCGGAAATTCTCTTAATCCCTTCTACAGCACAGGTTATGGCTTTTTGTCAACGGGGAAGTCCAGTAATAAAACACTGTTTTGTTTTTTCGTACTCTATAATAAAAAAATTCTGTCTTTCCTCAATTTGTACAAATTGAGCGAGTCTGTCTATTTTTTGTGATAGATGGCTCTTGATTTCGTCAAACGTTATCATTTTCTTTTAAAAGTCCTTGCGTGAATTTGATATAATTCATTGAAATCACCCCCTAACATCTCGGAAACCGTGTCTAAATAGTTTTGGGCGATCATTCCTGTATTACTATCAAAAATAGATTCACAATAATTAGCCTCCTCATCTAAAAATTCATTTCCTAGCGAGTACGCAGCAAATTCAGCCGCGTTCAACCAGTAATCTTCTGGTATTATTGTGATAACTTCAGATTTTATAGGTGGATTTTTATCGACCACCCTTTGAGCAAATAACAAATTATTAAAAACTGATAATATATAAGGACTATGGGTTGTTATAATTAATTGGTTATCAGCATTTTGATTGACCATTACTGCCAATAGTTCAATTAAGTTTTTCTGGGCAACTGGAAATAAATGGGCTTCAGGTTCTTCTATTATTCTTAAAATTATTCTATTATTAATAATATTTAGAAAAATATCTTGTAATATTCTAATGGATTCCTTTTGTCCTGACGAAGCATTATGCAAATAAACATATTTTTTAGATTGCCTATCTAGTACAATTTTTTCACCATCACTATCGATACAATATCTACCCTTTAATATTTTATAAACTTTTTCCATTATATTTATTAGATGATGCTTTTTAGCTTCGTCTTCTACATATCTGTTAATTAGTCCGTCAAAATTATCAAATTTTTCAAAAATATTTTTAATTATCTCACATTTTTCTATAAATTCAATCATCAAAATATCATCTGTAATTTGTTGTTTGTTATTTGAAGATTTTTGATTATTCTTCTCTAGTGTATTTTGTATCCCAGCGAATAAGCGCATATTGAACTGATTAGAATAGCTTACTGTTACGTTTCTACTTGCAATTACAAAAAATAAATCGGTCTGGCTTGTTTCAAATACTGATTCTAGTGATTGATTTAATATTGTAGAAAGTCTTTGAATATATCTAATTATGCCTATATTAGGAGCGTAAGAATTCAAATCCTCATCAGATAAATCTTCCTCTAAGAGTTTTTTAATTTGATTTATAGATTTTTCAATATTTTCATTAAAAAAGTTATTGCTGAGACTGGCATTAATTTTTTTTTCATCATCAAGCACTAAATTAATAAATTTATTTTTTTCAAGACTATAATAATAAGTTATCTCAAAATTGGGTATATGAAGTGTAGAACCAAAAAAATCATAAAATCTTTCTTGTATAAGAAATACAAAATTTGAGAATATATCGAGAGAATCTGATGTTTTTAGTTGATCTTTGGATAATAAATAATCTTTGAGTGATTTAAAAAAATAAATCAACTTAGCGATCGTACTCTTTCCGCTCGCTTGTTCACCGATTAAAACTAAAACCTTTTTAATCTCAATTTCAGCGTACTCGATCGCTCCGAAATTTTTAATAATAATTTTTTGCATAGATGCGCGCTTTTTGTATACGACTATAAACCATAGTACCGCGAGCCATCTCAAAACCGATCGCTACCCAGCCATCCCGAACCCGCAACCGTCACGAGTTCCCCTTTCTAAACGGAAAGCCACGAGAAGATCATTCAACGCATCCATATCGCCATCCATTAAAAACGCATCGTGACCGTGCGGTGATCGCAACCAGAATAATTGCGAATTGGGGATATATTTCGCTAACTCCTCTTGTTCCACGGGAGGATAAAGAAGATCCGAATTGATCGCCACGATCGCCGTCGGTTGTTGAATCGACTGTAGGGCCGATTCGTAACTTTTTCCCGTCCGGGTGACATCATGACGATCCATCGCCCTACTTAGGGTGATATAAGCATTCGCGTCAAAACGTTCGACTAACTTTTTCCCCTGATATTCTAAATAGCGGGCGATCGTAAACTCTCCCCCCTCCCCGTACTCACGGCCGAAACGTTCCTCAAAACTGGCGTGCGATCGATAGGTAGTCATCGCCATCATCCGGGCCACCGATAAACCCCGCGCCGGAGGACGCTCAATCGAATAATTTCCCCCTTGCCAATGGGGATCGGCGTAGATCGCCCCCCTTTGGGCCTCTCCCAGCGCGATACACCAGGACGAATGTCGTCCCGAAGCCGCAATCACAGCGATCGAGTGCGTCCTCTCCGGGTACAGTAGCGCCCACTCCAAAACCTGCATCCCTCCCAAGGAGCCCCCGATCACCAACCGCAAAGACTCGATCCCCAATGCGTCCATCAACAGCCGTTGTAGGTGAACCAGATCCCGAATGGTGATCTCCGGGAAAGTCGGGCCGTAGGGTTTACCGGTACGGGGATCGATCGAAGTGGGGCCGGTTGTCCCGTAGCAACTGCCGAGAATATTGCTACAGACAATAAAATCGCGGGTCGGATCGAGAACGCGTCCGGTTCCTAACAAAGGTTCCCACCAAGCTTCCACGTCGGCCCATCCCGTGAAGGCATGACAGACAATAACCCCGTTATCCCGCTTGTTATTCAAAATTCCCCAGGTTCGATAGGCGATCCGCACCCCTGCGAGAACCGCCCCCGATTCGAGAACAAAAGGATGCGGTGGGGAATAGAAACGGGTTTCCGGGGAGATCAAGTCTAGGCGATCCATGGGCGGGGTGGTTGGTTATAAACTCTGGAAAGTTTGCTGGAAATCCTCGATAATATCGTCAATATGTTCCAAACCCACGGAAACGCGGATTAATTCGGGCGTTACTCCCGCCGATCGCTGTTCTTCTTCCCTTAACTGCTGGTGAGTCGTGGAGGCGGGATGGATAACCAGGGTTTTTGCGTCGCCCACGTTGGCAAGATGGCTGGCCAGTTTCACCCGGTTAATAAAATTCCGCCCGGCCTCGAAACCGCCCCGAATCCCGAAGGCTAAAACCCCGCCAAAGCCGTGTTTTAGGTACTTCTTCGCCCGTTCGTGGTAGGGATGTTCCGGTAATCCGGGATAATCCACCCATTGCACCTGTGGCTGTTCTTTGAGCCAGTTCGCTAGGGCCAAGGCGTTGGATACATGACGATCGACCCGTAGGGAGAGGGTTTCCAATCCCTGTAGCAGTAAAAATGCGTTAAACGGACTCAACGCTGGCCCGAAATCCCGCAATCCCTCCACCCGCGCCCGGATAATAAAGGCGATATTGCCCAAAGGGCCGGACGGTCCGAACACCTCGTAGAAATTCAACCCGTGATAACCTGGTGCGGGTTCGGTAAACTGGGGAAATTTGCCGTTTCCCCAGTCGAATTTACCCGAATCGACGATTACTCCGCCGATGGAAGTGCCGTGACCGCCGATCCATTTGGTCGCCGATTGCACCACGATATCCGCGCCCTGTTCGATCGGGCGACAGAGATAGCCGCCGCAGCCGAAGGTATTATCGACGATCAGGGGAATGCCGTTCTCGTGGGCGATATGGGCCAGGGCGGCAAAATCGGGAATATTAAATCGGGGATTGCCGATCGTCTCGACGTATAAGGCTTTGGTGCGATCATCGATCGCCGCTCGAAAAGCCTCGGCCTCATCGCCATCGACGAACTTGACATTTATTCCTAAACGTGGTAGGGAAACTTTGAACTGATTATAGGTTCCGCCGTAGAGGTAGCTAGTAGAAACGATATTATCTCCCGCAGCTGCGATATTAGCGATCGCTAGAAATTGCGCCGCCTGACCGCTAGAGGTGGCCAGGGCTGCCGCACCTCCTTCTAAAGCGGCGATCCGCTTCTCGAAGACATCGGTGGTCGGGTTCATGATCCTGGTGTAGATGTTGCCGAACTCTTCCAGGGCAAACAGTCGCGCCCCGTGGTCGGCATCGTTGAAAACGTAGGAAGTGGTTTGATAGATGGGAACGGCGCGGGCGTTAGTTCCGGGGGCAGGTTCCTGGCCGGCGTGTACTTGTAGCGTCTCGAAACGGTAACGGTCAGACATAGATACTCATGGACGAAAATAAAGGGTAAATTCCTCGATCTGTGCGATCAAGGAAAAAGGGTGATTATCTCCTTAATAATGGATAAATAGAGGGTTTTAACCCATTTATCGCTATTTTTTCATGAATGACAGTTCGCTGGTCGATAGCATTTAAACAGCATTAAAAGCATTCACTTCCTATCCTACTTCGAGTAGAATGATCAAGCCTTGCCTCGTTTCACAAAGATTCCAAGACTTCCTGCGAGTAGGGTTGCGAACACGATATTAGGTTCGGGAACCTTGACATCGGCGGCGATTACTTTGAAATCTGGCCCGTTATCGCCGACTCCGTTCAAACGTTGGGGATCGTTGTTGCGCTCGCTAGTTAAGCGCAGAGTTCGCGCGCGGATACCGTCGAGCCGAATCCCGATCGAACCAATATTGAACGGGCCGTTGTTGAGGACGGGAGGAACGATCGTGCTGATGTTATAGTCCGCTTTCGTGTAGTTCGCGCGTAAAATTTTATAACTGGCTAAAACCGTCGTTCCATCGTCCGCGATCGCTTCCACCAGTAAATCGCTATCCCCCGCAACGGTTCCCCCCGGCGTTCCCCCCCGTTCCCAGAAAAAGAACGTATTCACCGGTCGGAGGAAAGAAACCTCGATAATTGCAGTATCGGCGTTCTCACGGGTTACGAGGAGACTATTCAGGTTTAAATTGCCCAAACTGGCGGCGATATCCGCGTCGGTGGGGTTCGGTTTCGCTGGACCCTCCCCGACTAGGGGATCGCTAGTCGTCTTCGGTCCGTGACCCGCATGGAGAATTCCGTTAGTATATGTGACTCCCCCCACGGTAACGTCGGCGGTATCGTTGCGGATAACCCGACCCCCATTGACCAGATCAAACTGACTGACCGTTAAACCGTTGAAAACCACCGAATCGAGACGGACATCTCTAGTGGGATCGTTGAGAAGATTAGGATTTCCAGTTAGGTCCGGACTGGCCGTAACGTTGGTTTGAAAGGAAAAGGGGAGAAAACCCGCCGCGCGCGCGGGTGTTCCAGTCGTTAGAGCCAAGGCCACTCCAGTGGTCGTGGCGGCGATTTTGAAAAGAGCGGCGAGGTGCTGCGACCGCATGAAAAGATGACTCATCGATAAATGACCTCGTTAGGGGATGGAATGGGTACAGTGGGCTTATCCGCTTGCTGTATTTAGGGTTCTACCATAGCCATCTTCTGCGAGTCAATTTATCGAGATATCGTTTATACAAAATATCTTTTATGCCGAAACTAGATTGTGTTAAGGTAATTGCTACAAAAGAAAGTACCAGCTAGACTGGTGGCATGAGAATGTACCATTTAGACCAAAGGAAATTTTGTTATAATTGCTTCTGGATAACCCCGATTGCTTTCTTGGATAAATAAATGCCTTTTTGGTCAACTTTCTGACTAAAACTAACGAGATAATCGTTTTAATTCATGATTACTAAAACATTTAATCGGTGACTATGGTAACTATAAATAGACATTTATTTCCCGATATTTTGCCAGCCAGAAGCGAGAGAATGGACGAGACTAAATCTGACTTCATCTAAATAATATAGGACAAGTTTACCTTCATTTTCTAGTTGCTGAAATTCTTGAAATAGATAAATTTATCAATAATTATGAAGATAAAATCAGCCATTTTATTTATTTGCAAACCCATCCCATCAACTATCTCTATTCTTAATTAAAATGCTCAAAATTCGTCTTTTAGCTAGACCAAGTAATATCTTTTTTTTGTTATTAATCTTGGCGATTATTTTTAATCCTTTCGTGATTGTCAATGCGGGAGAAAGAGGAGTTTTAATGGTCTTTGGTCAAGTACAGGATAAAATACTTAATGAGGGTATTCACGGGATTATTCCCGTTGTTAACACGGTGAAAAAACTAAGTGTGAGAATTCAAAAACAACAGATAGCGGCCGAAGCTTCCTCCAAAGACCTACAGGAAGTATTCACAGATGTGGCCCTTAATTGGCATATTTTAGCATCAGAAGTTAATACTATTTTTCAACAAATTGGCGATGAAGCGGCTGTCATTGAACGAGTGATCGATCCAGCAGTTGAGGAAATTCTTAAGGCAGTTATGGCTAAATATACCGCCGAAGAATTAATTACTAAACGGGAGGAGGTGAAAGGGGAAGTGGATATTCGTTTGACCGAAAGAATGAAAAATTATCATATCGGTGTCGATGATATTTCTTTGGTTCATGTCAACTTTTCTGATCGCTTTACCGATGCGGTGGAAGCCAAACAAATTGCCGAACAGGAAGCTAAAAAAGCAGGTTTTATGGTGCTGAAAGCCTTGAAAGAATCGGAAGTAAAAATCAATCTGGCTAAGGGAGAGGCGGCAGCTCATCGCATTCTCCAGGATTCCTTAAGTCCAGAAGTTTTACAGAACAAAGCGATCGAAAGATGGGACGGTAAACTCCCCCTATTTATGGATGATAATCTGCTCAAGTCCCTTGAATTGGCTAAAGATAAGCGAAAAAGTGGCTTGAAGAAGACTTAAGATTCCTTAATGGCTAGATGATAAAAACAATTTATTAAAACCAGAAGAAAGAATACTTGATTTTATTGAAGTTCATTGCTAGGAACTCCTCTATGCTGTTCAAATCCCGAAAGACAAAGCAGAAATTTAACCCTGATTACTGGCGAGATCATTCAGCCAACGAACGCACCTATCTGTCTTGGATGCGCGCCTCGATCGCTTTGATGGGTTTTGGTCTGGTCATTTTGCGTTTACGAACGGCATCTTCGCCATCTCTAGGACTAGGTTGGTTGTTGGGTTTTGTCTTCGCTATGGTGGGATTATTAACCGTTGTCATCGCCACGCGCCACTATTTTCTCATCCGTCGGGCGATCGATAGTAATAGCTACGAACCTGCTCAAGTCTGGATTATTTGCTTTAGTATAGCGATCGCTTGTCTAGGGTCGGGAATTCTCTATTTTGTCGCCACCAGTCCCGATAGCGGTGGAGTGGAAAGCATCGGTTTCGATTAAAACCCCATCCTCGGACGGAGCGGGATGGGGAGAAAATTGCTCGATACAGGTGGTAAAATCCAGATAACTACTTAGAATTACCCATTTTCCGACCTTTCCCAAGAAGGGGCAAAAGGTGGACAAATTAAAGGACAGGCGCGCCAATGACTGTGAACAGGGACTCCCAAGCGTTGACAATAGCCATTTCCTCTCCCCTGAAACTTATAAAACCGACAGTAACGACAGGTAGAGGAACAAGTAGCAACTTTCGGGAGAGGATTTCCCGGGGATTCGATCGCTGTTAGTTTTGGGGATAGGGTGGAAATGGTGTCTAGCAAGGAAGTCTCCAAGGCTAACGGGGTTCACTAGCGACTCTTACCGTACCTAGTCACAAATTATGTCACAGTCGCCCATTGTCCCGGAGTATAACGGTTGACACGCTCCTAAAAAATTGAGAAAATCCCTTACTGCTAGACTTATTCCACCACAACACGCCTAGAAAAGCCCCAATTTAACGAGATCGCCACCATCATCAATACCATCCACTCTGGCGGTAAATAGGTTGGTTGACAAGCTTTTAATAACAATCTTCCCCCTACCGCTAAAACCGTCAGATAGGCCGCATCTTGTAGGTAAACAAACTCAGCCAACCACCTGACAAATAAACCGGTCAAAAATCGTAGGGCTAACATTCCCAAAATACCACCAGTCAGCAGAATCCAGAATCGATCGGCCAGGGCGATCGCTGTTGTCACACTATCGAGGGAAAAAGCCAGATCCGTAAAAGCAATCAGAACAATAACACGGACAAAAGACTCTATTCCGAGATTAAGGGCAAAATTTTCGTCTTCTATTTCTATATTCAAAAATTTCTGCCAAAAATGCTTACCCGCTAACCAGATCAGATAAATAGCACCCAGTACCTCCACCTGCCAGAATTTAACTGTCCAACTGGCACTCACTAACAGGGCAACTCTTAACACAAATGCCCCAGCCAATCCCCAGTTTAAAGCCTGGCGTTGTTGTCTGGGGTCGGGAAGTTCTCGCACCAAAGCGGCCAGGGCGACGGCATTATCGGCCGATAGAATGGTTTCTAAGACTGCCAGGGTGAGAATGGTGCCGCAAGTGGTTAGAGAGAGATTTTCAGCTATATCGAGAATTTGAGGAGACATATAATTATATTTTTACTCCTATCACGTTGTAGATGCGTCTTGGTATTTCCTGCTAGGATTCTTGACTATTTTTTTGTCGGTATAAATCCAGGGTCAAGTTCTTGAGCTTGCGATCGATGGCGAGATTGCTGACAACACTCTCCTTCACTAGGATTTTGGCCGGACACCATCAACTTAGGTACGGGACAAGCATAAAAGCAAATATTCTTAATTGTCGTTTTAATAAATAAAAGTGATGAAAGGGCGAGGTGGTTTCCCAGCCCTACATAAAGGGAATTTATGGATTTGAAAACAAAGAATATTTGTTTTTATTAAAGCCATTGCCTAGAGTGAAAACAGGGCGTTGTCAGATTAAGAGATGATGAGGTAAAATAAATGAAAAATAAAATAAGCAGAAAGAACAATGAAATGCCCAGAATGTCAAAGCCATCACATCAATAAAAATGGTCATCGAGGTC